>JBGQJJ010000079.1:0-8925 GCA_041498955.1 Terriglobia bacterium | reverse complement strand
TTCAGCCATCAACCGGATTTGAATTTCGACAATCCCGCGGTTCTGGAAGCGCTGTGGGAAATTATGCGTTTTTGGCTGGATCTGGGCATCGATGGGTTCCGGTTTGACGCGGTTCCCTATCTCGTGGAGCGCGAGGGAACTCCCTGTGAAAACCTGCCCGAGACCCATGCCATCATCCGCGACCTTCGCAAGCGCCTCGATCTGGCCTATCCCGGAAAGATGCTGCTCGCCGAGGCGAACAACTGGCCTGTCAATGTTCGCGCCTATTTCGGAGATGGCGACGAATTCCACACGGCATTTCACTTTCCCCTGATGCCGAGAATGTTCATGTCCGTAAAGCTGGAAGATCGCAAGCCCATTATCGACATCTTTGAACAGACGCCCGAAATACCCGCCAACTGCCAGTGGTGCATTTTCCTTCGCAACCACGATGAGCTCACGCTGGAAATGGTCACGGATATCGAACGCGACTTTATGTACGACGAGTACGCGGTGGATAAGACCATGCGGATCAACCGGGGAATCCGCCGGCGCCTGGCTCCCATGATGGACAACGACAGACGGCGGATCGAGCTGCTGAATGGATTGTTAATGTCCATGCCGGGAACGCCTATCGTGTATTACGGAGACGAAATCGGCATGGGGGACAATATCTACCTGGGTGATCGCAACGGGGTCCGCACCCCTATGCAATGGAATGGCGATGTGAACGCGGGGTTCTCGACCGCGGATCCGGAGCGCTTGTATTCGCCTGTAATCTCCAACGCCGTGTACGGCTATCAAGCGATTAACGTCGAATCGCAAATCAGATCGGGGCACTCGATCCTCATTTGGATGAAATCCTTAATTCAGTTGCGCAATTCATTCCAGGTGTTTGGCCGCGGATCGATTCAATTTCTGAAGCCCGCAAACCATCGAGTGCTTGCCTACGTCCGCCAATTCGGCGAGGAGACAGTGCTCATTGTGAACAACCTTTCAAGTTCCGCGCAAGCTGTGGAGCTGGATGTGCGAGGCTTTAAGGGTTACATCCCGATCGAGATGTTCGGGAGAAACTTGTTTCCCCGGTTTGGAGAAACTCCTTACTTGCTGACGTTGGGGCCCTACCAGTTTTATTGGTTTCGGCTTCGCCGGATTTGATCGAGCGGCGAACGTTCTATCACGTCGCCGGACCTTTCGGGATACTTTAGGTGGAAAGTGAGATGGCAAGCGCCTTGGCGGAAGACACGATACTTGCGGACGATCTAATTCGTCAGCTCATCAGCGTAGGCGAAGTGGATCTTCTTGTGGGGATCTCTTCGCATGGCGATGCCAGCACAACCTGCCACGCTTTTCGCGCAATCGAACAGAGTTTTCAGCAGCGCTTTACCAGGCAACGCGCCGTCATCGTCAACGTGTGCGGAGGAGACACCGGCGGCAGTGACGGGTCGGGGTCCGGCCTTGGCGGCTTGCAAGAAAAGGATGCGCCCTCGGCCAAGGCGCTTCGCACGGTCCACCGAGTCACCGCGAACTTTCCTGTCCCGCCCTCTCCGGGATTGGCTCTGCGCACGGTTCTAACGGCCGCGGACTTGTTGCGTGCGCGCGCGTGTGCCATGGTTTCGGACGGGACAACCGATCTAACGCCTGACCGGATAGCCAATCTGCTGACTCCGGTAATCCGCGAAAAGTTCGATTTTGTCGCGCCCCTTTACACTCGCCACAAGTTTCAAGGATTGCTGGCCCGAAATCTACTCTATCCGATGAGCCGCGCACTCTTCTGCTGCGGAATCCGCGAACTCTATTCGGAAGAATGGGGATTTTCCGGCCGCCTGGCCACCGCTTGCCTCAGTCAGGATGTGTGGCACGAAGAGTCGATTCAGACAAGACCGGAAGCATGGATGGCGATCTCCGCCATTTCCAATAATTTTCGCTGCTGCCAGGTGTTTCTCGGCCAGAAATTACAATCCGCGGCGGGCCCCGGGCCGGACATTGTGGAAGTCTTCCGGCAAACCGTGGGGAATCTGTTTTGGTGCATGCAAACCCGGCAATCCACGTGGTTGGATTGCCAGGGATCGGAATCCGTGCAGACGTTTGGGCCAGGGCAGGAGCTCACTTCGGAGCAGACCGACCTGGACCCGCACAGAATCTTCGAGATGTGCCGGACCGGCGTGGCGGAATTGGGGCCGATTTTAAGTTCGATTCTGGATCCCGAAACCCACGCGGAAATTAACGGCGTCGTGTCGTGCGAGGAAAGCACGTTCCGGTTTCGGCCTGACCTCTGGGTTAGAACACTCTATGACTTTGCCGCTTCCTACCACCATGCTGTCATCAATCGGGATCACCTGGTCCAGGCCTTGGTGCCCCTCTATCGAGGCATGACCTATTCCTTTCTTATGGAACATTCTGACTCCTCGGCCGCGGAGATGGAGGCGGCGAGTGAAAGCCTCTGCGCCGAATTCGAGCGCCAAAAACCGTATCTGATGGAAAAGTGGAAAGCAAAGATCGAGGTGAAATCATGAGACAAACGATCCTGCAGGGATTAGAGCAGGCCTACGGCAACTTAGTCCACATGATCGCTGACTTTCTTCCTCGTTTCCTGGTGATGCTGATCATCATCGTGCTCGGCCTTCTTGTGGCCTTCCTGCTCAAGTACATTTTGCGAATCGTCCTGAACCTCACGAAACTCGATCAAGTTTCCGAGCAAGCGGGGGCTTCGGGCATTCTTCGGGCCGCACATCTTCCGTCGATGACGGCGCTGATCAGCCGCTCCATATTTTGGCTGACCTGGATCGGCTTCATCTTGCTCGGATTCAGCGTCCTCGGCGTGGCCAGTCTTCAGGAGCAGATCTCGCGGCTATTCCAGTTCCTTCCCGAAGTGTTCGTCGGGATCTTGATTTTGATCGTGGGATTGATGACGGCGAACTTCCTATCCCGGGCGGCGCTTCTTGCCGCGGTCAATGCGGGGTACCGTTCCGCAAAAATTCTAAGCTGGTCGATCCGTTTCCTGATCTGGATTCTGACGATCTCGATGACATTAGAAGAGCTCGGCGTGGCCAGGCAGACCGTGATCTCGGCCTTTTCGATCATTTTTGGGGCACTAATGTTCGGGTTGGCGATAGCCTTCGGGTTAGGCGGCCAAGACCTGGCTCGGCAGGCATTGGAGAAATATTTGGGGAACACCCCGCAAAAGGATAAAGATAAAGAACCACAACCGCTGTGACCCTTGATTTAGGTAAAACGACACAGGGTTCCGCAGCGGTTGTGGCCTCTAATAAGCCGTTCGAGAAGGAAGACGGCACATCCCGCACTACGTCAATCCGGACCTTCGCCGTTGATTATCGCCCAAACATGCCAACGTAAGTCGACTTCCCGATCACATGACCATCCATCGCCTTCAAAAGGTCGGCGCGGGCCGATCCTGCCGGGAGGTCGACCTTCGCATCCAGCGCGTAAATTTCAAAAATATAGTGGTGCGGCGTAGCGCCGGGAGGCGGGCACGGCGGCTGATATCCATTCACTTTGCGGATATTCACGCCCTGCATGATGCCGTCGGGAGAAGAATCCGGCTTGATCCCTGCCGCTACCGAAGTAGAACTGGCAGGCACGCCCCAGAAAATCCAGTGGGTGACGTCCATCGTCCCCTTCATCGGGGCCGCGTCGGTATCATGCATAATCACGGCGAAGCTCATGGTGTTATTGGGTGGATTGGTCCAGGAAAGGGCGGGCGAAGCCGCATTGGGATCCGCGCACGAAAATTGGGTTGGGATCATGGAGCCTTCCGTGTATGCGGAGCTCATCAATTTGAACTTTGAAGGCGGGGGCGGGGGCGGCGTTGCTTGTTGTGCGGCGATGCTGGCAATTCCCGCCACCAACGAAAATGCCAGAATAGTGACCAAAAGCATTAGTTTAGTTCGCATTTCTATTCCTCCTCAGGTTTCTTTCCGGGGCCATACTATACCTTGAAAATCGGTTTTACCGGGAATCTCTATTTTCAAATTCGTATTTGCTCCGAGGGGCGCCATGAACTCGATCCGCGGTTATCGAGGAATATTGATTCGCGGCATGTGACGGTTCGCGGCTCGGCACGCTTTGGGTTGCGTTGAATGAGCCGGGAACCTGTGCTACATTCCGCGTTTTCTCGTACAAAGCGGGCATTCTCTTTTGGACGGACGATGCGGTCATGCCGGTCGACCTTAGCAAATATTCCAAAATGTCCAACTATGAGGATCGCAATGCGGAAGCGATACGCCGCACCTGCGCGGAAGTTACGGGTAAGATATCCGACTGAATTACTCGGAGAGCTTGTGAAAACGCACCGGGGAATCCGATTTTGAAATTTCTCGCGGGTCCTCCCTCCAGCGGACCGCCGGCTAGATATTTTTCGCGAAAGGAAGTAAAGGGATGAGCCTGCGGGTCGCTGTCGACATCGGTGGAACATTTACCGATTTGATCGCCTTCGATGAACGCTCGCAACGCATTCAACAAGCAAAGACTCTCACGACACCGCGCGACCCTGTCGAAGGCATCCTGGATTGCATCCACAAAGCTGCCCTGGACCCAAAATCGATCGACAACTTAATTCACGGCTCGACCATCGCGATCAACACGCTGATTGAGCGGAAGGGCGCAACCGTCGGCTTGATCGTCACGCGCGGCACGCGCGACGTCTACCTCATCGGCCGGGGAAATCGCCCTGAAGCCTACAATCTTTTTTTCCACCGCCCGCGCCCGCTTGTGCCGCGTCATCGAACTCTTGAAGTGGCCGAGAGGATGTATGCGTCGGGCGAAGTTCGTGAGCCGTTGAACGTGGAAAGCGTCAAAGCGGCTTGCGCCGAACTCGCGAAGGATGGCGTGGATGCCGTCGCCGTCTGCTTTCTTCATTCCTACGCAAATCCCGAACACGAGCGCATCGCCGGAAAGATCATCGAGGAGGCGCTGCCGGGACGCTATGTTTCCCTGTCGCATGAGATCTTACGCGAATATCGCGAGTACGAGCGCATGTCCACCACGGTCGTCAACGCCTATATCGGCCCAAAAGTTGGCGGCTACGTGCGCAATCTGCATGCGCAGCTTGCAACGCGCGGTTTCCGAGGCGACCTCGCGATGATGCAATCGAATGGCGGCGTCATGACGCCGCAAGCGGCGGGCCGCCGCCCGGTGATGATGATGGAGTCCGGGCCGGTCGGCGGCATCATCGCCTCGGCGGAAATCGGGAAGACGCTCGGCTACAAAAACGTCATCTCTTTTGACATGGGCGGAACGACGGCGAAGGCCAGCCTCGTGCAAGCCGGCGAGCCAACCATGGCCGAAGGATATTACGTGGGCGGCTACGCGAGCGGCCATCCGGTGATGATGCCAGTCGTCGATGTGGTCGAAGTTGGCGCCGGCGGCGGAAGCATCGCCTGGATCGACGAAGTGGGCGCGCTCAAAGTGGGACCGCAGAGTTCCGGTGCTGATCCAGGCCCGATCGCGTACGGCCGCGGCGGTCGGGAACCGACGATCACGGACGCAAATGTAATTCTCGGCCGAATCGGCGTATCCGATTTTCTCGGCGGCGAGATGCGGCTCGATCGCCAAGGCGCAATCCGCGGTATCACGGAACGCATCGCGACGCCGCTGCAGATGGATGTGATGACGGCCGCGCGTTCCATCGTGCAAATTGCGATCGCGAAAATGTCGCTCGCGGTACGCGAGGTTTCCGTCGAAAAGGGATATGACCCGCGCGATTTTGTGCTGGTTGCTTCCGGCGGCGCGGGGCCCCTGCATGCCGTCGCCATCGCGCGCGAACTTCACATTCCGGCCGTGATTGTGCCGCGCTTCCCGGCGCACTTCTCCGCCTTGGGGATGCTCATGGCGGATGAGCGCCATGACTTTACAAGAACTTACTACAGCGATCTTCAAGACGCCGATTTTCCGGCGCTGAAGAAAATTCACGCGGAGATGGTGGAAGAATCAAAGCGCCTGCTGACGCCAGGGATCGCCGTCGCGCATCAACTCCTCCTTGACCTTCGCTATGTTGGACAAGAGTTTACTTTGCCCGTGCCGGTGAGCATCACGCAACTCGCGGCCGGCGATCCCGCGCCGATTCGCGCCACATTCGATGCACTGCACGAGCAGCGCTACGCCCATCATTCTTCCGCCGAGCGCGTCGAGATCATCAATGTTCGGCTCGTGGCGTTGGGACAGCGCGCCAAACTTGCCTTGCCGCCTTTGGCAAAGGGCGGTGCGGTCGCGCGGAAAGAAATGCGTTTGGTCCGGTTCGATCAGCAGGATGCCGAGGTCGAGTGCCCGGTTTATTCGCGTGACGACCTGCCTCCCGGCGCCGAATTTAAGGGACCTGCCCTGGTGAGCGAATACGGCTCGACGACGGTGCTCTTTCCGGGCGATGATCTCACCGTTGCCGAGACCGGGGAACTCATCATCTCCCTAAGGAGAGAGTCATGACGGAGAAGCTCGACCCCGTCACGCTGGAGGTCATCCGAAACGCGTTGCCCGCCATCGCCAACGAGATGGCTGCGGACCTCCATCGTACCTCGTACAACATGATGATCTACGAAGTGCGCGACTTCTGCACGGCGCTCGTCGCCCCGGACGGCGCGCTCATTTCGCAAAATGTAGGCGGCGTCTCGCATTTCATCGCCGACCTGGGCACGATCATCGTGGATGGCATGAATCGCTACGGAAACAGCGGATTCAAGCCCGGCGACGTCATCATCACCAATCATCAGGCGGTGGCGGGCCAGCATCTGAATAATGTGGTCATCTACATGCCCTATTTCTTCAAGGGCGAGCTGCTGCTGTTCTCCATCGTTCGCGCCCATTGGATTGATATCGGCGGCATGAGCACCGGCTTCGGCGGCGAAGCGAAAATCCTCGATCCCTGGATGGAAGGCCTGCAGCTCGACCAGCTCAAGATTTACGAGGCGGGCGAAGTCAATGAGCTGTTGCTCAAGATTATCCGCGACAACATTCGCTTTCCCGATTCCTCGCTCGGCGACATGCGATCGCAAATCGCGGCCTGCCGTCTTGCATTCCGGCGCTTGGATGAGCTGTTCGATAAATATGGCCGTGACACGATTCTCGCGTCAATCCAACAAATCTTCGCCGAGACCGAAACGAAGTGCCGCAAAATCGTCTCCGCCATCCCGAACGGCGTGTACGAGGCGGAATCTTTCCTTGATAACGATGGAATGCTGCGCAACGAGCGCGTCCGCATCCATGCGCGTGTCACCATTGCTCGGGGCAAGATGACGATCGATCTTTCCGGCTGCTCGCCCCAGCGAAAATCCGGCATCAATTCGCGCACCCTGGCCGGAGCCCGCGTCGCCTACAAAGCACTCACCGCGCCGCTCGATCCCGTCAACGAGGGCGCTTTCCGCGCGGTGGATGTAATTATTCCCGAAGGAAATATCATGATGGCACGCTACCCCGCTCCCATGGCGGGCTGGAGCCTCATCGTGCCAACCGTTGTCGACACGATTCTCACCGCGCTAGCGCCGGCAATCGCCGACAAAATTCCGGCTGCGCATCACGGGCTTTTAGGCGGCGCGGTCGTGTTCTTCGGCGTCAATCCCAAGACCGGCAAGCGCTTTATCGTACAGAGTCTCGAAGGCGGCGGCTGGGGCGGACGTCCCTTTGAAGACGGCGAATCCGGATCGGTCACCATCTGTCAGGGAGATGTGCGCAATGGGACCATCGAGTCCATTGAGCTAAAGAATCCGGTACTGATTGAGGAGCGATCGCTAAGGCGTGACTCCGGCGGCGCGGGAAAATTCCGGGGAGGACTCGGCATCGATCTGCGCGTGCGCAACCTGGCAGAGGGACGCTGGAATCTTCACCGTCCGCGCCGCATCGATTGCCCGCCCTGGGGTCTATGGGGCGGTAAGCCGGCCGGAACCGCGGATTACATGCTCAAACTTCCGGGCGAACGCGAATTCACCAGCATGGATGAGAGCCAGCATCTTGTTCCAGTCGATTCCGAGGTGATTGTGCGCACCGGCGGCGGTGGAGGATGGGGCGATCCGCTGGATCGTGAACCGGAATTGGTGAAGGCCGACGTGATCGAGGATTTCGTGAGCGCGGAAAAAGCGCTGAGTGAATATGCCGTCGTTCTCGATCGCAAAACCCATGCCGTGGATGTCGCGGCGACGCAACGCCTTCGTGCTACCACCAAATCGAATCACAAGGTTCAGGTCGGAGATGAACGATCATGAGGATAGTGTGTTGTAGCGCCGGCGTCTCGCCGGCATTTTTTCCGTCTCCACACAATGCAAAATTGCCGGCGAGACGCCGGCGCTACAAAAATCCCGCCTTCGTTCGTTCATCAATTGAATTATTTCTCACCAGTCAGTTTCATCACAAAAAGTGCGGTCTGCTGAATCGAGTGTTGATCCGGTGCGTCGTTCTGCCGGCTGTGATTGCTATCTTCGCGATCGATGGATCGGCGCAGGCGAACATGAAGGTACGCGTCGGCAAGGCCATCGGGGAAGCCTTTTCCTTCACCCCTCTGGACATCGGGAGCGAGACCGGCATTTTCAAGAAGCACGGCATTGAAATTGAAAAATACGATTTCGGAGGCAGCGCCAAATTGCAGCAAGCGCTCGCTGCGGACAGCATCGACATGGGCCTGGGCTCCGGGCCGGAACTCGCGTTCATCGTGAAAGGTTCACCGGTGCTCGGAGTGGCCGCGATGGCGGATGCGCCGTGGCTTTTGACCCTCATCGTGGACAAGAACGGGCCGATTCACGCGGTGGGCGACCTGAAGGGCAAGACCATCAGCGTGTCCACCAGAGGATCGCTGACGGATTGGCTGGTGCACGATCTTTCTCGCCAGCAGGGCTGGGGAACGGACGGCATCAAGACTCTTCCCGTTGGCACCGACGTTTCGCAGATTTCGGCGCTGAAAACTCACCAGATCGACGGCTGCGTCATTGATTTGGCCGCGGCCTA
>JBGQJJ010000078.1:0-9013 GCA_041498955.1 Terriglobia bacterium | reverse complement strand
GTAGATGTGCTCGCGCTTGATCAGCTCGGTCATGTGGCGGAAGAAGAACGTGAGCAGCAGCGTGCGAATGTGGCTGCCGTCCACGTCCGCGTCGGTCATCAGAATAATTTTGTGGTAGCGCAGCTTGGCGATGTCGAAGTCGTCCTTGCCGATGCCCGCGCCGAGCGCCGTGATGATGGCGCGGATTTCCTCGTGGCCCAGCATCTTGTCGTAGCGCGCTTTTTCGACGTTGAGGATTTTTCCCTTGAGCGGCAGGATGGCCTGGTACTTGCGGTCGCGCCCGCCCTTGGCCGATCCGCCCGCGGATTCGCCCTCGACGATGAACAATTCGCAGCGCGCGGGATCGCGCTCCTGGCAATCGGCGAGTTTTCCCGGCAGGCCGCCCGAATCCATGGCGGACTTGCGCCGCGTCAGCTCGCGCGCTTTGCGAGCGGCTTCGCGGGCGCGCGCGGCGTCGATGCACTTGCCGACGATGCGCCGCGCCACGGTCGTGTGCTTGTCAAAGTACTCGCCCAGGCGCTCGTTAATCAACTGCTCGACCGGACCCTTGATGTCGCTGTTGAGTTTTCCCTTGGTCTGGCCCTCGAACTGCGGCTGCGGCAATTTCACGGAAACGACCGCGACGAGTCCTTCGCGCACGTCATCTCCGGTAATGGAAACTTCGTCCTTCTGCTCCTTGAGCATGTTCGAGGACGAAGCGAAATTGTTGATGGTGCGCGTCAGCGCCGAGCGGAAGCCGGAAAGGTGCGTCCCGCCGTCCACCGTGTTGATCGTGTTGGCGAACGCAAAAACATTTTCCGTGTAGCTGTCGTTGTATTGCAGCGCGATTTCGATTTCGACCGTGTCTTTCTTGCCCTCCATGTAAACGGGAGAATCGTGCAGCACCTGCTTGCCCTTGTTCAGGTGCTTGACGAATTCGGCGATGCCGCCGGTAAAACGAAATTCGGCGGATTTGTCGCTGCGCTCATCGGTCAGCGTGATTTTCAGTCCTTTGTTCAGGAAGGCGAGCTCGCGCAGCCGCTGCGCCAGGATGTCGTAGCTGTATTTATGGTTCTCGAAGATCGTGAGATCGGGATGGAACGTAATCTTCGTGCCGGTCCTGCGCGTTTTCCCGGTGGCCTTCAGCTTTGCCTTGGGTTTTCCTGCGTTGTAGGATTGCTCCCACACTTCGCCGTCGCGCCAGATTTCCAGATCGAGCCAGTCGGAGAGCGCGTTCACCACCGAAACGCCGACGCCGTGCAGTCCGCCCGAAACTTTGTAGGTGTCGCTGTCGAATTTTCCGCCCGCGTGCAGCACGGTCATCACGACTTCCGCCGCGGCCCTTTTTTCCGTGGCGTGCATGTCGACGGGAATGCCGCGGCCGTTGTCGGTCACCGTGACGCTGTTGTCCTCGTGCACCACGACGTTGATTTCATCGCAATATCCCGCAAGGGCTTCGTCGACCGAATTGTCGACGACTTCCCAGACCAGGTGATGCAGCCCCATCTCGCCCGTCGAGCCGATGTACATGGCCGGGCGTTTTCGCACGGCCTCAATGCCGCCCAGCACCTTGATCGATGCCGCGTCATAGCGGTGTTCGGATTCATTGCCCAATGTTGCTGCTTTATCTGCCATGTTGTGCGTGCTCCTGCGGAGTCTGCTGAACGGCGGGCTCGTCGCCGCGGCGACAGCCCGCACCCGGGGAAAGGCGTTGTCATTTTTGCTGGCGGGCTTCGCTTCATGAAACGCCCGCAACGATCGAATCGACCGTCGCCTTACCCTGTGGCCCTCGGCCATTGCTAGCTGCCGGGGCTCGAAGGGTTTTCTTGCTCCATCCCGTCCGGATTCCGATCGAGCGGAAGCGAACGCGGCGAAGACTGCTTTCCTCCAGGCATTCGAGCGTCCCGTTTATCCTGACCCGCGAGTAGCGGGGAAGGGCATACTCTGGCGCGGGCATGCAAATCAGGGGCGCTGCCAGCCTGGCCGACGTGCCGTACTGGAGGAAACCAAAGAACCGTCTGACCACAGATATTCTATCCCGAGCGAGGAATTTTCTCAAGGCAATTTTCGCTCACTTTAGTGTACTAATGGTAGTGATTACAATAACTTACAGGTGCCATGTGGACTGCCAGAGCGGCATGTCCCCGAGACCTGTTTCGTTTGGATTCCGCGCCGATTTTCACAAAATTTTCACACCATCACTGCCATAAAATCGCCGACAATTTTATATACAGTCCGCGCACCCAGATATAAAATCACGCTGCTGTTCACGATCTTCTGGAGGAGTCTAATCGTGTCCTACGAACAAGCATTGGACCATTTGTCCCGTGATGACAGGTTTAAGGCGACCGTTTACGCCATGAATACATTGTTGATCCACAAGGGAATTTACACGCAGGAAGAATTCCAACAATTGTTCGTCGAGTGGGCGTCAAAGCAGGGAAAGATTTCCACTCGCGAAGTCAGTCATGAGGCGCGGATTTCTGGTTAGAAAGAACTCACTTCCGTGGTGATGGGTGCTGGCAATCCGGCTTTTTCCCACAGTGGTAACCTATGTCACAGCGAGTACAGGCGCAACAGCAAGCGGGTGCCGGTAAGACCTTGTTAGGTTTCTTCGGCTTGGGCTTCGGACGGCGCATTGCATAGATAATCTTCCGCTCTCACCTGCAAACTTCAAATCCGCATCGGCATGATCACGTAGCGGTAGCGGTAGGCTTCGTCTGCGAGGGGGCGCATCTGTCCGGCGGATTGTTCGTCTTTTAGTTCGAGGCTGATGGGGCCTTCGGGGGCGGCGGCTAGAAAATCGATCATGTACTGGGCGTTGAAGCCGATGGCGAGCGGCTCGCCTTTGTATTCCTTCTCGATTGTTTCTTTGGCTTCGCCGTATTCGGGACTGGACGCGGAAATTTCGATGCCTTCGGTGGAGACGGAAAGCTTTACCGCGTGGGAGCGGGTGTCGGCAAGTTGGGCGACGCGCTTGACGGCGTCGTTCAATTCTCCGCGCTCGATCACCACTTTTCTGTTGTTGTCCCGCGGCAGGACGGCTTCATAATTCGGGAATTGTCCGGTGAGCATTCGCGAAATCAAGAGGCGTTCTCCGGCGCGAAAGAAAAGATGGCTCTCGTCGAGCGCGAATTCGATCTCGGCGTCCTCGCCCGCCTCGCTTGCCAGCCGCTGCACTTCCGCCAGCGCTTTCTTGGGGACGAGGGGACGAACTTCCCGGGTCAACCCTTCAAACTTGTGATCGATCTCGGCCACGGCCAGGCGGTGGCCGTCGGTGGCGACCATGGTGACCATCTCCGGCTTCAATAGCAGGAGCGCGCCGTTCAGCGTGTAGCGGGACTCTTCATTCGATATCGCGAAGGCTGTCCTGGCGATCAGGGACGATAATATTTTTGCTGGTATTTTTGCGATGGGATGCGGGAACGAGGGGATCGTGGGAAAATTGTCCTTGGCCATTCCGACCATTTTGTAGGTCTTGCGATCCGCGAGAATTTGCACCCAATGGTTTTCGAGTAGTTTGAAACGGATTTCGCCTTCGGGCAGGAGCCGCACGAGTTCGAGGAGTTTTTTCGCGGGGATGGTTCCGGCGCCTTCTTTTTTCACTTTGGCTTCGCACGAGGTGCGGATGGAAAGCTCGAGGTCAGTGGCCGTCAGCGTGATGTGATTGCTCGAGGCTTCGCACAGGATATTGCCGAGAATCGGAATCGTGGTTTTCCGCTCGACGACTCCCTGCGTCAGGCTGAGCTCCTGGAGCAGGTCAAACTTCTTCACACTGAATTCCATCGATGGATTTCCTCCGCCGGAAGGCCTAAACACAACTGCTACTACGAAGGGCTACTGTACCCTGTTTTATAGTATGTATAAAGACCGTAGTAGTAGCCGTCGCTGTGGAAATGCGGAAAACACGCGCATCGAGAGGCAGGCGTGCGTTTACCCTGTGCATCCTCAAGAAAGTAACTTGAGGATTGGGAGGATATTTCACTGTGAACCGGCCTGGAGGCCATGACGCGCCCAAATTTTTCCTCAGCCGCCGCCATCGTTGCACAGGATGAGCACAGCCTTATGCGCAGGATTTCAACACGGCAAAAGGCGAGTAGCACAGCCACTCTTGGCTGTGTAGGGTTTGCGATTGTCGGTAAATTGTTGGGCCACGCGTGCGACTCACAAAATCGCACAGCCAAGAGTGGCTGTGCTACTAAAAGCTCCACATATTCAGAGTTGAGAAGCAAAGAAAAACGCCCCGAAGAAAACCGGGGCGTTTGGGGAAAATCGACGGAAGCTAGAAAATGGGGATCAGCCGAATGAATCCATCAGCTTGTTGATCGTGCGGTTCAGGTCCTTGTCGCTGCGGCGCAGCGCGTCAATCTTGTTGATCGAGTGAAGGACTGTGGTGTGGTGCTTGCCGCCGAATTGGCGGCCGATTTCCGGAAGCGACGCGGAGGTGAGCTGCTTCACGAGGTACATCGCCACCTGCCGCGGGAACGCGATCGCTTTGGTGTTCGAGCGGACTTTCAAATCCTGCTCGCGCAGGCCAAACTGCTCGCCGACTTTTTTCTGGATCAGGTCGATGGTGATGCGCTTTTCCTGCGTGGCGATGATGTTGCGCAAAACCTGCTGCGCCGTCACAAGATTCAGGATGCAGCCGGTCAGCGAGGCGTAGGCAATCAGCCGCGTCAGTGCGCCTTCCAGCTCGCGCACGTTGGACTTGATGGCGCGGGCGATGTATTCGGCCACGTCATCGGGAATCACGACACGTTCGTTTTCCGCTTTTTTCTGCAGGATGGCGATCTTGGTCTCGAGGTCGGGCGGCTGGATGTCCGCGATCAGGCCCCACTCGAAGCGCGAGCGCAAACGCTCCTCGATGGCGGAAATTTCCTTCGGCGGGCAATCGGAACTGATCACGATCTGCCGCTGGAGGTCGTAAAGCGCGTTGAAGGTGTGAAAGAACTCTTCCTGCGTGCGCTCCTTGCCGGCGATGAACTGAATATCATCGACGAGGAGAACATCGACCGAGCGGAAACGGTCGCGGAAGCCGATCATGCGATCGAAGCGCAGCGAATTGATGACTTCATTGGTGAACTTCTCCGCGCTGATATAGGTGAGCCGCGCCGCCGGATTGCGCTTCTTGATCAGGTGGCCGACGGCCTGCATCAAGTGCGTCTTGCCCATCCCCACGCCGCCGTATAAGAACAGCGGGTTGTAAGCCTTGGAAGGCTGTTCAGCAACCGCCTGCGCCGCCGCGTGCGCGAATTGATTCGACGCGCCCACGACGAAGGACTCAAATTGGTAACGGGGATTCAGCTGATGATCGACGGAATCAAAATCCAGGCGCGTTTGCTTGAAGGGGTTTCCCGCCGGCACGGGTTCATTTTCCGAGCACATGAATTCCAGGTGCGTATCTCTCATGCCCACTTCGGCCAGGACGGCCTGCAAGAGCTCGCCGTAGGTTTCCGTCAGCCGTTTCCGGAAGAGCCGGGTGGGCACGCGGACCAGGAGCCTGCCGTTTTCGGTTCCTTCCTGACGCGTGGGCCGAAACCACGTGGCGAAACTGTGCGGGTTCACCCGCCGCTCCATGTGCTGCAAAATCTTTTCCCAGGAATTCATTCCGTAAAAACCCTCATTGTAAACGGGCTGCAAGTACAGCCCGTACCCGAAGAAAGTGAAAAGAGCCCGCGCCAGCTATTTCCACAACTGTGGAAAAACTGTGGAAAAACACAACCACAAGAGCCTCTTGCGGCTGCAGTCAGTTTCTGGGTTGACCCCGTGACCTTCTCCCCCTCGACCGAACGGCCCAAAATGGGCCTGCCACTCGGTACTAACTTCTTGTTCGCGTCACGGCGTCCACAGGGGTGCCAGTTGCGAGACTGGTCTTCCTAAGACGAGCGTGGATTCTCCCTGAACGCAGGCCGCGCGGCAAGTGAAAATTTTGGGAGCGCCTGCAGTCCTCCCACAGAAGATTCACAGCTTTTCCACAGCGATGTATCTCAAACAAACTAAACATCTTGTTTGAAATGCATGCACGGAAAAATGTATTTCGTTGCATTTGACACCAATCGTGTCCAGCCTCCAACCTCTTTGTGTCAGGTGGAAAAACAAAGCGCGGCATAGTCGAAGATTACGGACAAGTAAAATTTATCGCGGAAGTTTTTCCGGTTTTGGAAATTCGTAGATTCCCTGAGGGTCGGCCCCCATCAGCAACCGGTCGGGTTCCACCAGGATTTGGGATGCTTCCAGGCGCCCTCCAGAGGGCAAATACGTCCGGAAACTCGAGAGTTGCTGACCGTCCTTATCGAAGCGCATCAGGAGGGTGCCAATGGCCATCCAAAGCTCCTGCGTTTGAGGGTCCACGCCAACGGCGCTAATAATCCGGTGCAGAGCCGGGATGCTTTTTTCGGAGTCTTCCGAGCGTACGATGGCCTTGCGGGCCGCCTGTGCGGCGGGCTCAAATTCCAGGGTCTTGAGCGAAATCTCCAGGGCGAGATAGCCCACGTGGTCGAACTTGCGCACCGTGGGCTCAGGCAGATACTCGAAATAAAAATAGTTATTACCCATATCATCCGCAACGAGGTGGCCGAAATTCAGTTGCGTATTGACGTCGGCGCGATCGGCGATTTCTTCGCGGTCGCCGTAATCGCGGACCACTTTTCCGGCGAGGTCGTAGGCGGTAACCAAATGCTCCGCCAACGGACTGGCTACAGCGAATTCACCCCCCGGGAGAAACACGACGGAAACCGGCAATGCCATCGGGATCGTGGCGGCCAGAGCTCCGTCCGGCGAAAAAATCTTGACGGCTTTCGCGCCGCGGTCGCACACGACGACGCGGCCGTCATGATCCACATCAAAGGATTCGCCGTAAACAAGCGCCGCGCCTTTGACTGCGACCGCGGATGCACTGGGAATCTGGCCGACGCTCTTGCCGGATTTATCGTAAATCACGACGGCTGGAGCGGGCGCGGTGAGGACATAATAATTTCCGTTCGGCCCGGGGCGAATCGCGCGAAAACCGGCGCCCACGCCGCGATAAAGCTGCCGCTTGGCCACCAGATCACTTTCATATTGGTATTGTTCCTGTGCGCGCGCGGGAAAAGCGAAAATCAGTGACAGTACCGTGGCCAACGCGGCCGCAGCGCTCACAGGATGCAGACGGTGCATGGTCAGTTCGCCTCAGTCGGTCCGGAAACGCAAGCGTTCGATTCCTCGGGCGCGGCCGGTGGTCTCGTCCACGTCAATCAAAACGGTATTCATCTGGATGTCTCCGGTGGCCACCTCGAACCGCGCCGGCTGGCCGTCCAGGAAGCGGCGCAAAATCGCCGCCTTGTCCATTCCAATGACGCCGTTGTGAGGACCGGTCATCCCCACGTCGGTCTGGTACGCGGTCCCATTGGGCAGCACGCGCTCGTCGGCTGTGGCCACATGCGTATGCGTGCCGATTACGGCTGACACGCGCCCGTCCAGATACCACCCCATGGCTTCCTTTTCGCTTGTCGTTTCTGCGTGAATGTCCACGAAGATCACGCGGACCTCTGCTGGGATGCGGGCAAGCTCCCGATCGGCTGCCCGGAACGGGCAATCATTTGACGCCATGAAGACTCGGCCTTGGAGGTCCACCACGGCGTAAGGCGCCCCGTTGCGCGCCGTGCCCAGGTACAGGCCAGAGCCGGGATTGCCCTCCGGGAAGTTCGCCGGCCTCACCAGGCGGGGATGCTGCGGGATGTATTCGAGAATCTCCTTGCGGTCCCAAATATGATTTCCCCCGGTCAAGACTTCGACGCCCGCGGCGAATAATTGCTCGGCAATCCGGGGCGTAATGCCGAAGCCCGCGGCGGAGTTTTCGCCGTTGGCGATCACCAGGTCGATTCGGCGCGATTGCACAATGTCGGCCAGCCGGTCAGCCACAATATCCCGGCCCGGCGAGCCCACGATGTCGCCAATAAACAGAATTCTCATTTGCTCTCGTTGCCAGGCCCGGCGCATGTCCGCGGCCTGTGTGTAGCGAAAGATACGCTACCGGGGAACGTGCGGCGCCACAAAAAATGGAGCGGTCCACTTCGCCGTGCGGAGCTCGATCCTGAACCACCTGTAAAAAGTGGGCGCCCTGCGCCGGCCTTTAGGCTTTCCCGCCGCGAACCGAAATCCGCGGCGGGCCATGCACACGGGCCGTCTGACTCGGGCACCCGGAGGTTCAGTATTGGTTCAAAAGATCGTCGCTGCCGGCACCTGCGTTGCAGGCCAACTCCAGATTTCATTCTAGCAAATCCGCTCGCCTGACGAGTGCCCGGCCGCCTCATCGTTTCCACGGCTCCTCAGAAGTGAAAGCCCATCTCGCCCGTGCAGGTTCGAGGAGTAACTAGACAGGTTCAACGAAATGTGGGGAGGAAGTCGCAGAACGCACGGATGGAGTTCAGGTGGATGATTTTGAGGCGGGAGTTTCCTCTGAAATGGTCTCAGGCGTTCCCTTATTTTCACCCGGGCTTACCGCTGTCCTCTGCGCCGTGGCAACGCCAGGACCTAACGCAAGGCGAGCCTTGGGATTTGCGGCCAGATGCTGGGCGATGCCTTCCACCAGCTTGGTTATGTTGCCGAGGGCAGCGATCGGCAGGCTCATGACCGTTTCATTGGTGATGGGATTCTTGACTGCGAGGGAAAGGGTGTCTGACTGCTTATAGACGCGAACCGTAATCGTCTCCCCATCCAAGGGGACACCGAGGACGAGATCGACCACTCCCTGAACCATCGCGGAATTTTCTCCGGCGAAGATGGCGGGATTTTTGCGCGACTCAAGGGCGATGAATGGAAACTCACTGCTAAAGAACTCCGGCTTCTTGGCCTCGAATCGTGTGAAGGAAAAAAGAGTGCTTCTGGTGACGGAGTCCGCCACCATGAATTTGTCCCCTCGAATCGCCCCCATCACTTTCACGCGAAACAACGCCGCTCTGTGGTCGTCCCGGGCGCTGACACTGGTTTCCACCTGAAAGGAATTTTCCGCGAAATCGATCAGATAGGCATTGGCGGCGTTGACCGACAGCGACCG
>JBGQJJ010000077.1:0-9226 GCA_041498955.1 Terriglobia bacterium | reverse complement strand
GTGTCGGCGATGCTGCCTTTGCCGGCCATCGTGGTCACGACGGGAATGTTCAGCGCCTCGGCGAGCGCGGTCAGCTCTTGCCACGCTTCGGAGAGAATCACGCCGCCGCCTGCAATCAGCACCGGCTTTTCGGCGCTCGCGAGCAGAGCGATCGCGCGCTCCACGTCCTGCGCGACGGGCGCGACTCTCAACGCGGGAGTGCGAAGAAACGCGGGCTCGGCGTAAATCTCTTGCGGGATAGTGAGCTTCTTGCCGAACCAATCCGCGGGGATGCCGAGATACGATGGCCCGGGCACGCCGCTGACGGAAGCGCGCACGACCGTGCGCAACACGTCGGCGATGCGCTCGGGCTGCGGCAGGTCGCCCGCCCACTTCGTGATCGCGGGAAACATCGAAGTCTGCTCGAGTTCCTGATACTCGTAGCGGTAGCGCGTCTTCGTGGTGGTCGTGCCGCTGATGGCGATGAGCGGGCTCGACGCCCAGAACGCGTCGATGATCGACGCAGGCAGATACGTCGCGCCGGGCCCGAACTGCACGATGCCGAACGTCGGCTTGCCGGTGACGCGCGCGTACGCGTCCGCCATCGCCAGGGCCGAGCGTTCGCTGCGCCCCAGGACCACGCGCACGCCTTCGTGATTCTGCATTTCGATCAGCGGATCCTGCGGCGCGCCCGTCAGCGTGAAGACGTACTCGGCGCCGTAGGCGCGCAGGAGTTTCGCCAGCGCCTGCGATACGGTCAGTGTGTTTGCAGAATCTCCCGCGGGTGTGCTCGTCACAGGGTTGTCCTTTTGGCTTGCATGAGTTCCCGTTCTGGTTTGCGGAGGTCGGAGCTTCAGCTCCGACATTCAGGTTCGCGCAATGAGGGGCTTCAGCCCCTGAAGCTTCAGGGCCTAAAGGCCACTTCCGGATTACGCTGAATGTCGGACCTAAAGGTCCGACCTCCTAAAATCCAAATCTTGCGCAGGGCGGGCCAGTCACGGGCCACGAATCACTAGCCACTATTTAATCGCTAAAGGATTTACCGGTGAGGCTACCGCTCCCGTCACAGGCAACGCCGGTGCCACGAAAAGAAACTCGTAGCGCTTGTCCTCCGCGCACTCCCTCGCAAGTTCTCCAAGATCGAAAATTTCGCCCACCGTGAGGCCCATGACCGGGATGGAAATCCAGTGCCAGGGCTGATTGGCCTCGTCGGTCTCGTTGGGACGCACTTCGGCGCCCCAGGTATCGGTGGCGATGGCCGCGACTTGCTTCGCGTGCAGCCAATCCAGCGTTTCAAACGCCAGGCCCGGAGCGTCGCCGCCCGAATAGCCGTCCCATGTGTTCGCGGCGAGCATCGCTTCCATCTGCCCGGTGCGCACCAGCAAAAAGTCGCCGCGCCGCACTTCGACGCCAAAGTGCTTTTCCGCATGGCCCAGCATTTCGTTGGTGATCGCGAAGGCGTCCGGCAGGCGATCCATTCCGAGCATGCGCGGAATATCGAGCAGCACACCGCGGCCCACCATGCGATCCTTGGTTTTCTCAATGCCGCATTTCTGCGCGCCCGCCGAAGTCACCGTGCGGCAGTCGTACCCGTTCCACATATGATTGCCGTAAAAAATGTGGCCGAGCCCATCCCACTGCGTCCCGCATTGCGTGGGCATCATGATCACGTCGTCCGCGCTGCGAATTTTTCTGCTGTCGAGCACGCCCGAATACGCATCGGTCCCTGTCCGCATCATCAAGTGCACCGGATTGAACCGCCCAAGCGCCGGATATTTCGTCTTCCCGCCCTGCGGCCCGCGATGATCGTACGGCAGCGCCAGCGAAATGACTTTCCCCTTTTGCACCAGCCGCGTCGCCGCGACAATGTCCTCCGGCCGCGTGTAGTTGAGCGTGCCCACTTCGTCGTCCGCGCCCCAGCGCCCCCAATTCTTCAGCCGCTCCGCCGCCGCGCGAATGTCGTCCATCGTCAGCTTGCGCGCAGATGCTCCCGTTTCCGCCATCCGTCCTCCAAAGTCCTGGTTCGCCGATATAGCTGTGTTCGAAGAAATTCTCGCAGCCCGCCATTGTACCGAAATCGTTCGTGCCGCGCCTGCAGTTTTGATCTTGCCGTGCGAGCATACAGGTAGTCGGGTCGCTGGCAACAGGACCGTACGGAACTATCCATCAAGTATGATGCCATTCTCCAAAGCGTATCGAAAAGTGTGATGGTGAGAATCACGCTTGACCGGGATTCGAAAGTTGCTGCCTAATCTACCTGATCCATACCAAACCAAGATGCAGGGATCATGAAGTGGAGGCTCTCATAGAATGAAAAAAAACGAAGATGCGAGCGCCCCAGTACCATACACTGGAGACCTAACACCTGTAGACGCGGCCAACGCAATCCGGGCCGCTCGCCTTAACGCACTCGACCTTCTCGATACTGCTGAGATTTTACACACACACAAGAGATTTGCTCACTCAGTTGCCTTCTCGACGCTGGCAATCGAAGAGGCTGCGAAAATCGCCATTCTCATAATGATCTTTCTTGGGTTGGTTGAGGATCGCTCCAAACTGTGGAAGTCGTACCGAAGTCATCGCGCCAAGACAAATTGGCTTAATCCCGCTATCGAGTCTCGAGTGCGGGCGACATTTCCCCAAATCCCACGCGAGGCTGCGAAAAAGATTGGCGAGAGGGGGCCGTCACCTGATCAGCTCGAAACCTCCAAACAGCGTGCCGTCTATTCCGATTGTCTCAGTGCGTCAGGTCGGTTCGTATGTCATCTTCCGAACCTAGTAGAATGGCGCAACCAAGCTTGGGAAAGATTATGTGAGGCGCAGGCGGTGACATTATCGCTTCGCGACTATCCACCGAAAGAGTTAGAGGTATGGTCGAAGCATGTGTCGGCGGCAAGAGCGGATAGAAAAGATGTTCGGACGATGCTGCCAACACTCCACAAGGAGCTTCAAGAGAAGGGGTTCATTAAGGAAGGGTGGTGGGATATTCTGCTTCAGGACGCCGAGGAGGAGGCGCGTGCCACCGGGTAATGCGACGGGGTCTGGTTCGCTATACTCTCACCCATAACCAATCAACGTGACCAGGCCTGGCTCTATCGACTATTTTTCCGGCAGCGCGAACACATACAGGGCATTCCCGCTCCCAGGGTAATGAATGTCGGGGAGGATCGTGCGAGGCACATTGCGTGGGCTGCCGCCGCCGAGGCCTGTAGTGACAGCGACATATTGTTTGCCGCCGACGCTGAAGGTTACTGGAAAACCTTGCACCGAAGTGCCGAGGCGAGCTTGCCACAACATTTTGCCCGTGTTGACGTCGACGGCGCGGAAGACGCGGTTGAGGTCGCCGACGAACGCGACGCCGCCGGCGGTCGATAGCACGGCGGTTAGGAATGACGGCCGCTGCTGCACGTTCCACACTTCCTTCATCGTCTTCACGTCGAAGGCGGCGAGCCGGCCGACATTGCCGTCCGTGCCGGGCATTTCGTAAAACAGGCGGTCGCCCATGGTCCCGCCGGATCCTTCCGTGAACTCCACCTTGCGCCCGGACATTTCCATGCAGCTCTGGCTGAGCGGGATGATGAGCCGCTCGGTGGCGGGATCGTAGCTCATGGCCTGCCAGTTGTGGCCGCCTTCGGTGCTGGGGCACACCGGAGTCCACTTGCCGATTTCCTGCTCGAGGATGTCGGGCCGGTAGGCGAGTTTTCCAGTTTTCGCATCAAGATTAAAAATATTCTGGAAGATAGTTTCCTTGGCATCGATAAATTCCCCGGTCTTGCGATCGAGCTTCCAGAGGATGCCGTCCTTGCCGATGGTGAAGAGCGTCTTGCGGTCGCCGATATCGACAAGCACGCGTTCATACACTACGTCCATGTCGAGCGTTTCGCCTTGCACATGCTGGAAATACCACGCGAGTTTTCCATCGTCGGGCTTCAGCGCGAGCGTCGAGCTCGAGTACAGAGCCGAGCCCTTCGTGCCGCGGCTCACCTGCATCCACGGCTTGGCCTGCGCCACGCCCCAGTACGTCATGTTCAGCTCGGGATCGAAGCTGCCAGTAATCCAGGTTTCCGCGCCGACGCGCAGCATGTTCGGCAGATCGCCCCAGGTATCGCCGCCAGGTTCGCCCGCGCGCGCGATGGTGTTGAAGCGCCACAGCAATTTTCCAGTCGCGGGATCGAACGCGCTGATGAAGCAGCCCTGATCTTTTTCCTGCGCCTTGTAGCGGTCGCATCCGTTCTCGCCTTGAACCACCTTGCCGTGAATCACGATCGGCCCGCTCGAACTTCCGTATCCCTTGGCGCTGTCGCCGACCACGACGTCCCACACGGTTTTGCCGGTGCGCGCGTCGAGGGCAAACAGGTGCGCATCCGTCGTCTCCGCGAAAATCTTGTCCTGATAAATCGCGATGTTGCGCATCGCGCCCGTCCCGCCGGCCTGGCCCTTCGGCGGCCGCATGTGGTTTTCCCAGATGAGGTCGCCCGTCCGCGCGTCAAGCGCTTGCAGGATGTTGTCGGTGTTGGTCAGATAGATGATGCCGTTATGGACCAGCGGCGTGGGCTCGTTGGCCGCCGCGCTGTCGTTCATGTTCCACGACCACACCAGCCTCAGGTCCTTCACGTTGTCGCGGTTAATTTGCGAGAGCGCGCTGTGGTTCCAGCCCAGGTAACTTCCGCGGACAAGCAGCCAGTCGGCGGGATCGGGCTTGAGGAGCATCTCGTCGGTCACGGGAACGTAATTCTTCACCTCGCCCGAGACGATGAGTCCGAGCGGGACGGTTCGCGGCGCAGCGGGAGCGCGCGGCGCGGCATCTTCCCCACCGCCTTGCGCAGCGAGCGGCGGCGCGCCGCCCGTCGCGACGGCTCCGATCGGCACGATCGTCTGCGCCGTCAGCGCCTGCGTGCCCGCCATTGCTCCGTTTGCCTGCAGAATAAATGCAACGAGGTTGACGGAGTCCTGCTCGCTGAGCGAGCCGGGATTGCTGATCGGCATCGAACCCCGGATGCGAGAGACCAGGTCGGTCGTCGGGCGGTTGCGCCACATGTTCAGGAAATTGGCGCCCGCGAGCGGAGGGGCTTCAAAGGTGCCTTTCATGTCGGCCAAGTGGCACGTCGTGCAGGTCGCCTGGTAAATGGCGCGCCCGGCGCTGGCTTGTTCGGCGGTGAAGGGGCCGGTCCTCGCGGGTTGCTGCGCGGCGGAAATCATATTTCCGAGGAATGCAATCGCAATGATTGCCCCGATGTAAGGCGCAAACCGGTTCAATTTTGGTTCGGGTGTCGTCATAGTTGTCTCTGCAAGATTTCTGGTGCAGCCTCTGTAGCGCCCACCTTCAGGTGGGCATGTGCCAGCGTCGAAGATGTCGGCCTGAAGGCCGACGCTACATAAATCACTTCAAAAGCCAACCCCACAAATTGCCATCGGGCGCGCGCTCGGATTGAATTTGCACGTACAGGCGGCCGTTCCGCAGGTCGGCAATCTGATCCGGCGTCAACTCAAGCGTGCCGCTGACCGCGCCCTTCTGCTCTTTCGTCACTGTTAGTGTTAAATCCGGGATTGCCGGGCCGGGAATGCCCTTCGGCGCGCGGTGAATTTGCACCGTGGTGGCGGGCGAGCGCAATCCTTCAAACGTTCCCTGAATCGTGAGCTGCTTGCCCTGCAGCGTCGCGGTAAGCGAGCCGCTTCCCGCAATGGTGGACATCATCGAGACGTTAATGGGCACCGGCGACAGGTGCGCTCTGAACGATTCCGCGTTCTGCCCGTTTTGAGCGGCGCGGGCGGACGCGAGCGACAGCAGCGCTGCCGCCAGAAAAACCGCCTTTGCCGCCGATCGTCCCCTTCGCATCGACATCGTTTTGCCTCACCGAGAAGAGCCAAGGAAGCTGCAATCTGAAATCGCAAATTTGAAATTTCAAATTTGAGATTCCAGATTTAATGCGCAGACTTCAACCGCACATTGCCGCGGAAGGACAACGCCCCGCATTGATCGGCCGAACTGACCGCCCGAATTGAACTTCCAAATTTACCTTTCAATTCGCCAGCGGATTCGGGCGCACCTGAATGTGATTGACCGAACCGAGCCGCGTTTCCGTGAATTTGGGCATGTACGAACTATAGGTCGCCCAAATCCCGCGGCCCTTCCAACCGGCCTTGGCGTCATCAATTCGGCCATCGAGTCCGCGCGTGTAGAACGGGATTGGATACGCCATGCGGAACACCGAGAACGTTTCCTTCTTCGGATCGAAGATCAGCATTGAATCCGAAGTGGTTCCGGTAACGATCACCGTGTCCTTGCCAAGCCCGAGCGCATCGAATTGGTCGACCCACAAGAAATAGGGATATTCGGTGCTGCCGGTTTCCATGCCCGTGCCCGTAAATTTTGGTCCCGGCAAATCCCAATATTTGAATTTTCCAGTCTTGGGATCCAAGCGCCCCAGGTGGCCGCTGCCGGCCGAAAACCACACTGTCCCATCCGTGCTGAAGTCAATGCCGTGCGAGAGACGCCCCGGAAGAGGCAGCGGGTAATCTTTGAACTTCCGCGTCTTTGGATCCAGCATATACAGCTTGTTCTCCGGTCCATTCACTACAGGAACGGACAGCCACACGGTCCCGTCGATGGGGCTTACCGCCGTTGCGTACCCGTTCGTCGGAACGATTTTCTTGGTATCCATGTCGGCGCGCATCCAGGCATGTTCTGCGGCCGCCTCGGTCCCTTCCGGATTGGCCGGATCGATCTTGGTCGTGTCCAGCTCCCCCAGCACATCGCCGTCGGTCCAGATGCGCCCTTGCCAGTCGAGTTGCAAGTGATGCGTGTTGTAGGAGGTGTCGACCCCGACGAACTTATTCGTTTTCGTATCGTAGTATCCGAGTTGCATTCCGTGACTGCGCGACAGCAGGGCCTTGGACTCAATGACAAGCGCCGCCGGGTCAGAGTTATCCGTGGCGATCGTGCTCTCCGACCATTTTGGATTATTTTCGACGCCAGGCGGGCGAACCGGCTCCGTCATCCATACCCTGCCTTGCTCGTCGAGCATGGGATTGTGCGGGCTGGCCATCCAAGCCTCAGGCGTTTCCCGCTCGTGGTAGTAGTCCACTTTCGTGCTGTACCCTTTCGTGTTTCGAGGCTGCACCTGAAGCGGTTCGACGGTGTTCTTCACCGGATCGAGAACCCACAATACGCCGCCGCCCGTCCGGTCTGCGCCGTAGACTTTTCCATTCGCGTACAGCATGGGATTGCGCTTGTCGGTGGAAGTCACATCGTGGAAAAAAGATTCGTGTGTGCCCCAATCCCACTGGGACACCACAAAGTTGCGTTCGATGCCGGCGGGCCGTGGCGGAGAGGGAGGCACTTCCCCGGCCTTCATGCGCAGCTCCCAATCGACGAGAGTTTTCTCCAGCAATTCCTTGCCGAGCCGGTTGGCCGCCTGACCCATCCCTTGATTGCGCTGAAAGATGCCGTCCCAATCATCTACCTCGGTATGGCGGCGCGTCGCCAGCATTCCCAGTTGATGGCACTGGTTGCATCCACCCCTGAAGGCTGCGAGCCACTGTTCCTGGCTGACATACGCCGCGGGGAGATCTTCCTTCGCGGGAGGATGGATCATCGACGTCCAATAGCTGGCGGGATAAATCTTCGCCGCCTCTTGAGGAGTCGCGGCATTCGCCACTTGAATCTTCACTTGTTCGCCGCGCGCGGCCTTCACGCGCTCCGAATCCTTCAGTCCGTAGCCGCGCACCCACAGCTCGTACGCGCCATCCGGCAAATCGGGCACGAGGAATCGACCTTGATCGTCGGTGACCACGATCTTGCGGAACGGCACTTGCAATTTCGTTTCCGCGATCACCCAGACGCCGGCTTCGGGCTTTGCGCCGCTGCTGTTCAGCACGACGCCGCCAATGCTGCTCTTATCGACTTGAATCCCGGAAGCGCCTTGCGGCCCGCCGGCCGCCGGTCGTGAAAGGAAACAAATCAAGGCCAAGAGTGACCACATCATCGCGCGTGTCATTCCTCGCATGCCAGTCCTCCCCTTGCAATCCGCCGTGGGTTCTTCTTTTGGGTCAGCCCGATTTAGCTGTACCGGGATTTATATAATGAAGTGGACGAAACTGCCAATTCTTTGGTTTCGTTTTAAGTAGCACACGCTTCAGCCTGTGGGGTTTGGAGCTTGCAAGGACGAACCCCCACAGGCTGAAGCCTATGCCACTAGTGTCCAACACGTTGGTGCGCCTGGCTCTGCTCGATTTCATAGCGGATCAAAGCCAGAGTGCGATAGACAGCGTGCACGAATTTTCCGTACGGCGCGGAGATCAACAAAGCCGCGATGCACGCCAGGTGCAGCACCAGAATGCTCCCCATCGCTGCCGTGGCGCGAAGGATGAGCGTGAGCATGCCCGTCAGCGCCGCGAGGCCGAGCGTCACCAGAAAAACGTAGTCCATGCCGGAAGCGGCTGCCGACGCGGGCTCGCGATCGCTTTGCAATTTGAAGTAAATCAGCCCACCCGTTCCGAGGATGAGCGCCACGCCGCCGATGCCGCCAAAAATCACCGGCGCGCTGGTGAGCGCGTAAGGCGGAAGGATGTGCAAAATATCCTGGTAGACGAATGCCAGCGTCGTGGAAACAAAATCGCTTAGGAAACCCCAGAACGTAAGCGAGTGATAGAAGCGGCGAACCGAGGAGGGCCGCTCGTCCGGATAGAAGCATCCGGGTCCACCGCCCTTCAAATATCGCAAACCGAGCGCCGCTCCCACGGCCGCGGCCAGGGTTTTCAAACTTCCGCGCTCTTTCAGCGCGCTGCCGGTTTCCGACCAAAAGCGCGCGCCGCCGCGCAGCCACACAGCGATTCCGTAGAAAAATAAAAACAACGCGCCTGCCACCATCGCGAGATAGGGCACGACTTCGTAAAACGCGCCGGGGCCGACATGCGCCGCGTACAAATTTCCCGAGGGAATGAAGAGCAGCGCGAGAACGGCGACGAGCGCCGCGAAACCTGCGGCCAGAAAAACAGTCACGCTGCGATTTTTGAATGCGCGTCCGAGGAAAGCGGGCCAGCTCCAGCGCCGGTAGGTCTCGATCCGCGACTCCGCCAAAATCCGCGGAATGTTGATCGCGAATTCGTGCGGCGGCGTGTACATGCACGCGTAATAACAGGCGCGGCAGTCGTGGCACAGATTGGAAAGATAAAAAACGTCGCCCTGCTTGAATTCGCGGCGCGTTTCAATCGCGCGGAAGACAGGGCAGTATCCTTCGCAGTAACG
>JBGQJJ010000076.1:0-9242 GCA_041498955.1 Terriglobia bacterium | reverse complement strand
AGGCGGTAGCGTTTGTTCCAATCGTGAAGTTCCATGGGTTGCGCCGTTTCCCGTTATTGTAGCTCGCCTCTTCAGAGGCGAGGGCTTTCCGCCGATGATAAGAAAGGCCCCGCCTCTAAAGAGGCGGGCTACAGCAAATCTCCGTTGCTTCTATACAAATTCAAAAATTGCCGGCCCCTCCTTTGTCGGGACGGGAAAGATGCCGGCGCTACTCGCAGGGATCGCTAGGAACGGCGCGCAATCTGGCAGTATAATCGGCCCACCCGCAAACTTAATACAGAGAGAGAACAGGAGATACATGATGCGCGCAGGCACACGATGGCTGGTGATGGCGGTCTTGGTGTTGTCGGCGTTCGGACTGAGCAAAGTGGTTCCGGCTTCGTAGGTTTTAGTAGGATAGGCTTCAGCCTGTCTGGTTTTGATTTTCTCTGGCGCGCAAGAATGCAGACAGGCTGAAGCCTGTCCTACCTTTTACCCATGCGCAAACACAAAATACAACTTACGGTGGTCCTGATTGCGGGAATTCTCGCGTCGGGTATGAATCGGGAGAACGCCATGGCGCAAGACCGCGGTCAGGGACGCTCGATGGTGATCTCGCAGAGCGGGGTGGTGGCCACGGAATCTCCGCTGGCGTCGAAGGCGGGCGCGGCGATTCTGGAGCGCGGCGGGAACGCGGTGGACGCGGCGATTGCGGCGCACGCCGTCATGACCGTGGTGGCGCCTATGTGGAACGGCATCGGCGGCGATTTATTCGCGATTGTGTACGACGCGAAGAGCGGAAAATATTACGGCTTGAACGCCAGTGGATGGGCTGCGGCCGCGCAGTCGATCGAGCGGCTGCGCCAGAAGGGCCTGCGCGAAATGCCGGGGCGCGGGATCGAGCCCGTCACTGTTCCCGGCTCCGTCGATGGATGGCAAAAACTTCTCGACCGGTTCGGCAAAAAGAAAATGAATGAGGTGCTGGCCCCGGCGATTCAAATCGCTCAGGACGGTTTTCCGGTGACGGAGTGGATCGCTCAGCACTTCGCCTCGAATGTCGATCTGCTGCGAGACAACGAGGCCGCGGCCCGCACGTTTCTGATTTCGGACCGCGCGCCGCGCATGGGCGAGGTGCTTCGCAATCCCGATCTCGCGTGGTCGCTGCAACAGATTGCGCAGGGCAGGCGGGACGCCTTCTATCGCGGAGAAATTACCAAGCGCATTCTGGCGCTATCGGCGCGGCATGGCGGCGCGCTCACTGCGAAAGATTTTTCGGATTTTTCGAGCGAATGGGTCGAGCCAATCTCGACGACGTACCGCGGCTGGACGGTGTACGAAATGCCGCCCAACTCGCAGGGCATCGCCGCGCTCGAAATGCTCAATCTCATGGAGCAGTTCGATCTGCGTTCGTACGGGCTCAATTCGGCGCGCGCATTGCACGTGCAGATCGAGGCGAAAAAGCTGGCCTATGCCGACATGATCCGTCACATCGGCGACCTCAAAGCGTCGAAGCTTCCGGTGAGCGGAATGCTCTCGAAAGCATACGCCGCCGAGCGCGCAAAATTGATCGACATGGACCACGCGAATTGCGAAGTGGGGCCGGGCACGCCTGTTCCGAGCGGGGGCGATACGGTTTATCTGAGCGTTGTGGATCGCGAAGGCAATATGGTTTCGTTCATCGAATCCAACTACGCGGAATTCGGCTCGGGACTCGTCGCCGACGGGACCGGATTTGTTTTGCACGATCGCGGGGCGCTATTCAGTTTGGATCCCGCCTCGCCCAACGCCATTGCGGGACACAAGCGGCCGCTGCACACGATTATTCCGGCGTTCATGGAGAAGGACCAGATCCGGATCGCGTTCGGCATCATGGCCGGATGGAACCAGGCGCAGGCCCACGCGCAATTCGTCTCGCACGTCGTGGACTTCAACCAGAACATTCAGGCGGCTCTCGAGACGGCGCGATTCACGAAGCTCAGCTTCACCGGCTGCGACGTGCACCTTGAAAATCGTGTCCCCGGCAACGCAAAAGCCGAACTGGAGGCCAAGGGCCACAGGCTCACGATGCACAACGGTTTTTCGGATGCGGTCGGCGGCGGGCAGGCGGTGATGCGCGATTACGCAACCGGCGTGAATTACGGAGCGTCCGATCCGCGCAAGGACGGCGCAGCGATTCCGGAATTGACGATCAAGAGCTGGGCGCAGGACGTGAAGTAGAATACGCTTCAGCCGGTTTGCTTTTGAAGTCTGGAGCAAATCGAGAACAGTCGAGGATAGCGGAGAGAAATTCAAAACCAAACAGGCTGAAGCCTGTTCTACGTATGCGTCGCGGATTTCGCCGCTTCGCGGCCCGCGATTCGCCCGAAGGTTAACGATTTTGCCAGGCCATGCTGGTTAAATCCGCCCGACGTTTCTCCTGCGCAGTAGAGACCTGGAACGGCCTTCCCCCACAAATCAATTACCTGGGCCTTCGCATTGATGCGCAAGCCGGAAAGGCAATCGTGAATGCAGGGCGTGGACCACGCGGCATAAAAGGGCGGCGTTTGAATCTTGTGCATCGGCACGGGCTTTCCGAAATCCTCATCTTTGCCGTGGTCCACGAAGGAATTGTACCGGGCGACGGTTGCCTCGAGCGCCCCGGCGGGCATCGGTTCCTTCTGGTACTTGCTGACAATTTTGGCTGCGAGTTCGCGCAGCGTATCGGCGCTGAAAAACCAGCCGTCGGGATCCACGAAAGGCGGGGCCACGGTCCAGTTTTCGCGCTTCACCGCGTCCGCGTCGAAGATGGCCCAGATCGGCCCGCCTCCTTCGGCTTTCCCGCCACTTTGTTCCAGGCACGGATTCCACCAGTCAAAACCGGTCGCGAATTCATTCACAAAACGGCGGCCGAACTGATTGACCTGGATGAGATTCTGAAAGTCCGCCACCTGCAGGCCGATCGCGCGGGCGATGCCCTTGACGGGACTATTCTTTATATTCTCATTCCGTTTTCCTCCGCCCTGCGGATAGCCGTATTGATTGCCGATCACGTATGGCTTCTCAAAAATGTGCGAGCGCGCTTGCGTCTCGACCGTTTGGCACGCCGCTCCCCATAGGGATGCACCCACCTGCATCGCGGCTATTTCTCCATCGCCGGATTGCCGCGAATATGGTTCTCCGACCACTTGATATTCCTCGGTGAGGCGCGGATCGAACATTCTGCGGAAGTGCACATTGCTGGTGTGCCCGCCCGTGCTCACGACCATGCCCTTTCTTGCCTGGATGTTCAGCGTCTTGCCTTCGTGCGTTGCGGTAATTCCCAAAACTCTGCCCGAGAATTGCTCTTCCCGGACGAGGCTCGTCATGCTGTGCCGCAAAAGAATTTGCACGCCGAGCTTCTTCGCGCTGGCCTCGAGCGGACGCATGAGCGCCGTGCCGTTCCCTCCCGTCGGGGAGTAAGCGCTCACCTCTCCCGTCCAGGCCACGGTTTGCGCGCGCTTCACGTTTTGCGGGCCGCCGTCGGCTCCCCCGGGAGACCTGTCCGGGAATTGAACGCCGTGCGCCAGCAAAAAATTAAATGTCGCCACGCTTTCGTCGCAGAAGGCGCGGACAATTTCCCTGTCGCTGAAGCGGTAATCGTGCCAATTCACCAGGTCCTCGAACATGCGGTCGGGCGAATCCTCGATGCCGTATTTTTTCTGCAAGCTCGTGCCGCCGCCCAGAGCAATGTTGCCGCCGCTTTCGATCCCATGTCCGCCGATGTCGTAGTTCTGCTCGACCACGATCACGGAAGCTCCCTGCTCGGCGGCGGCAATCGACGCGGGAAGTCCGGCGGCGCCGGAGCCGATCACGACGACGTCGGCGGAGAGGTCCCAATGCCTCTCGAGCTTCGCGGCAACCGTCTCTTTCGCGCCGAAGCTTCCGAGAGCAGCCGCGCCTAGGCCCGCAGCAGCCTTCTGAATGAATCCTCTGCGCGGCAACGCCGCATTCTTGGGGTCGCTTTTGCTCATATGCTTACGCTCCTCTGCAAGACTAATTCGCAAAATCGTTGCGGCTCGAGTAGCACAGCCACTCTTGGCTGTGTGGTTTTTGCTGGCGTCAACAAAACCGCACAGCCAAGAGTGGCTGTGCTACTTACGCGCGCGGAACGAGCGAGTCGCGACGAATCTGCGCGATCGAGGCGGCGCCGGTCTGGGCCATGATGGCTTGCAATTCGCGGCGCAAAATTGCGACCACCGTTTCGACGCCTTCCTGACCAAACGAAGAAAGACCCCATATATGGGGACGCCCGATCCCGACGGCGGTTGCGCCGAGCGCCAGCGCTTTGTAGACGTCCGCGCCGCCACGGAATCCGCTGTCGATGAGCACCGGAATTTTCCCCGCGGCGCCCGACAAAACTTCCGGCAGGCATTCAATCGTGCCGCGGGCGCTCGCGTCTTCGTGGCCGCCGTGATTGGAAACGATGATGCCGTCGACTCCATGTTTCACGGCCAGCGCCGCATCTTCACCCGCCACGATGCCTTTGAGGACGATTTTCATCTTTGTCATATCGCGGACCCGCTTCACATCGTCCCAGTTGAGCTTCACGCTGGTCTCTCCCTGTAGAGCTCCGATCGCGCCGAGCACGTCCATCGGTGTGTCCTTGGTGATCCGGGTGATTTGGGGAAGATTGGCGTGGCAGCCTACGCAGCGATCGTCCGCTTCGCGGTCGAGGTCGCGGACGCCAACGCGTTGCACCGATTTCGCGCCGATGGTGTTGGCGCCGCCGTCGTCAATCGTCCAGACCAGGACAGGGCACCCGGTCGCCTCGAAGCGGCGAAGAATTTTTTCGTCCATGCTGCTTCCGAGTCCGGCAATCCACAGCGGCTCGCCGCGCGCCTCGACCACTCGTTCAACCCCTCGAGGATCAATGATGACCGCCGCCGAACCCGCCAGCACTTGCAGCGTGCGCGTCGCCTTGGCCGCCTGAGCCACAACCACGGCGCCATCGGGATAGTACGCGTTCATCCTGCCGACGGGAGCAAAGAAGACGGGCGATTCCCAGGCCTTGCCGAAAATCTTGACGGATTGATCGACCTTGTTGATGCCGGTGAGGCGTCGCAGGCGGACTTCGTATTTCAGAAATCCGTCGCGATTGGCGCGCAGCGTTTCGTTGTTGAAGGAGCCGTCCGTGATGAACTCGTAATGTGCGGGCGTGAGTTTTACGCGCGCGGCGGAGTCGAAATCGAAAACGTTCAGCGCTTCCTTCACCGACTTGATGACGACTTCATTCTGCTGCGGCACGGGCGCCGCCAGAACCTCGTCGACCCAGCGCGAAGAAAAGCCGGCGTACGCCAGGATGGGACTGGCCGCCAGGAAACTCAAAAAAGCGCGGCGATCTGCAAGCTTTTTAGAAGGAGTCACGATTCAATGGTCCTTTCCTGCGCATGCACAAATATCGATTTTGAAACTGCGAGGGTAGCGCAGCCGGATTCGCGGGGCAAGCAATGAGACTCATAGGTTGCGGGTAAAGGTGTTTGGTAGGACAGCCACTCTTGGCTGTCCCTGACAGTCCTAGCAGGGCGCAAGGGGACAGCCAAGAGTGGCTGTCCTACTGCCGCGCCCAGGCCTCATTCCGGCTCGCGAGTAGGGTCCGGAACCACGGGGCGCGGCAGCCGCTCGCCGCCCGGGAGGGTCTCGCTGTGGCGGCCGCCATTCTCGACCTGGCGCGGCAGATCGTTGACGGCGTGGGGCTGCGGCAGGCGCGAGTTCTGCAATTCGGTGCGCTCGTCGAGCCGCCCGAAAATCATCTTGCCCGCCGTGGTTTGATGGACCGAGGTCACCGTGATGTCGATCGTCTTATTGATCATGCGGCGCGCCCCATCGACCACGACCATCGTTCCATCATCGAGATAGGCCACGCCCTGATTGTATTCTTTGCCCTCGCGCAGGATGAACACGCGCATCGTTTCGCCGGGCAGGACGACGGGCTTCAGCGAGTTGGCCAGCTGATTGACGTTCAGGATTTCGATGCCCTGGAGCGAGGCGACCTTGTTCAGATTGTAATCGTTGGTGACAATCTTGGCGTCGTAGCGCTTGGCCAGCTCGATGAGTTTCAGGTCCACGTCCGCGATGTTGGGGAAATCGTCGTCCGCGATTTCGACTTCGAGGTGCGGCATCTTCTGGATGCGCTGCAGCACTTCGAGGCCGCGCCGGCCGCGCTGGCGTTTCAGCGAATCGGCGGAATCGGCCACGAATTGCAACTCGCGCAGGACAAATTGCGGTATGAGCATGACGCCGTCCAGAAAATGGGCCTCGCAAATGTCCGCGATACGGCCGTCGATGATGACGCTGGTGTCGAGCACCTTGGGCATCCGCCGCGTGCTGCGTTCGCTGCCGAACAGGCCTCCGAGGGCCGCCAGGTTGAGCATGTCTCCCTTGTTGGCCCCAACCACGAGGCCAATGTACGTCATCACCAGGAGCAGCCCGACGTCCATGAAGGACCGCGAGCCTTCCGGGATTGATGTGCGCGCCAGGACAAGACCCATCAGATACGCGCCGAGAATGCCCAGAATCGAGCCAACCGCTGCCCCGATCAGGCGGCGCAGGCTGGCGCGCTGTAGGCGGATCTCAAACAAAAAGACGGCAACGGAAAACGCCAGGCCGAGGCCTGCAGCCGCAAGATTGGGCAAACCGAACGGGTGGAAATGGTAGCCCGCCGCCACGCATGCGATGGAAAAAATCACCCGCACCACCAAGTGGTCCCACCAGCCTCCGAATTCAGGTTGTGTCTGGGCCGGCGAGGCGGGACGAAGTGGAAACGGCATCGAAGGCGGCGGAGGAACGGAAGTTCCTTGCCGGGTAAAAGGGCGGTTCATAAAGCCTCATTTCTTATGAGGAGGCAGAAAAATGGAACGGAAACACCCACTCACTATCTATGTGTATCAATCGGGGCTGACCTGGGACGAAAGGTATGAAACCAGCCCTTTATACCCCCCACATATCCCATTTCGCGCGGAATAGTCAAGGTTTTATAAAGGTCATGCACGGTGCCGAATGTTTGGAAAGGAAAACTAGATGCTTGCCCCGGAGATTCTCCCGATCGCGATTCCGATGAAATAGGTGACGACCCCTTCGACGGCGCCCACGAAAGTCATTTCGAGTCCGCTGGCCCACCACGAACGGATCGTAATAAGAGACTTGGCGGCCCCCACGGCAAAGTGTGCCAGTAGGGAAACAACCGCGGCAACGATCACCGCCGGATAGCCGCTTAGAAAGAAAAAAGGAACAACGGGAATGGTGGCGCCTATGGCCGTCGACAGTGCTCCGGATATGGCGGAAGTCCACGGCTTCCTTAGCCCGTCTTCAGTCGTATTCAGGCGCTCTTGCGCCAGCGTGCGGACGAACTGAGATTTGTCCTTGGCCAAATGCTCGACGAACCGGTCGGCCTCTTCCGGAGGCAATCCGCGAATTTGGTAGCTGAGGGAAAGAACTTCTCGCGCTTCGGCTTCATTGAACTCAACCGCTTCGCGTTCGCGAGAATACTCAGCTTCGTAGATCTCTCGCTCACTTTTTGCCGCGAGATACGCGCCGGAACCCATCGAGAGGGCGCTCGCAATCATGCCCACCATCCCCGCGATGATGACAAATTTGCTGTTGCCCAGAGTCGCTCCGGAAACGCCGGAAACAATTCCGAAGATGGCTCCGAGGCCGTCATTGATTCCATAAATCGCGTCCCCGATCCAGCCGGCTGCTTTTGGATGTTCTTGTTCTCTGGCGGCCAGAAGTTCGTCAAGGGCCTGTTTGGCGTGTTCGGGCGAGGGGTGGGGGAGCGGCCGCCGGTTGCGGATGAGGCCACTCAAGGTTCGGTAGTGTTCGCGCTCATCCTCCAGCGCCTGCTCCAGGATGCGAATGCTGGGTTCGTCGCCCAGTTCCTTGATTTGTTTCGCGTATTTGGCGATGTCACGGCTTTCGTCCAGCTCCAGCCGCCGCAGCGCCATGCCAACGCCGCCTACGCGATTGGCGATGGTGTCGGCCTCCCCGGTTTTCGGCCCGTTATAGACTGGGTCCGGACCCGCGAGGGCGCGAATGCGATCGGCCCAAAGCTGGGCATGGTGCTGCTCGGCATACGACAGAGTGCGGAATGCGGCTCGCCGTGAGGGATCCGTTTCTCGCTCCGCCAATATTTCATACGTGTAGTATCCTCGCATCTCGGCCTGCCAATTGCTTTCGAGAATCTTAAGAATGCGTGTGCGATCGCGAGCGTCCATTTTGGAATCGGCGCTCGCTGCGTTTGCGCTCATGTCCAGATCTCCCGGGCTTCGGAGGATTTTTTGCATAGATGCGCGAAGAAGTCAAAGACAGCGCATGGGAAGAATGACGGCGCGCCACGGACTGGTTCCCCAAGGGCGGAATATTCAAGTAGCAGAGGCATGAAGCCTGCGCTGCTTCCACGACCCGGGGAAATGCCTTGTTAGAAATTCTTCAGCAGCGCGGGCAGATCGCCAATCGTTTCGATCATGGCGTCGGGTGACGCGGCGCGGAGCCGCTCCGGGACCGGCGAGCCGCCGAGCACGCCGATGGCGCGCATGCCCGCGCGATGCGCCATTTCGATGTCCTCCGGGGCGTCGCCGATATACACGCAGTCTCGAGGCAGGGCGCGGAGTTTTTCGAGCGCCAATCGAAGCGGCGCGGGATGCGGTTTGCGCCGCGCAGCGTCCTCGCTACAAACTTTAGTGAGAAACATCGCCGACACGCTGTGTTCCCTGAGCTGCCTTCGCACCCGCGAACGGCTCCCGCTCGACACCAGCGCCAGCTTGAAACGCCGGTCCAGCGTTCTCAGAACGCGCAGCGCGCCGGGCTGCAGCTTGGGTTGCTGCTTCCGGTAGAAAAGTCTCCACAACCGGTCCGCCTCTTCCCACTTTGCGCGAGGCAGACGCGCGGCGCGGTACACGCGGTGCCAGTTAGGCGAATAATGGCGCTTCAACTCCGCGATACTCCAACTCATCCCCAGAGCCTCGAACATATGCATGTAGGCATTGGCGTCCGCCTGGAACGAATCGAGCAGAGTTCCGTCCCAGTCGAACAGCACGTATTCAATCGAGGCTTGATCTTTCGTGGTCATCGCACCGAATTGGCGTTACCAACAAGATGGAAAGATTATCTTCCATCTCAGTTCGCAGCAAGGAAAGTAGCACGGAATTGACGGCATACTAGATTACTGTCGGGCGGGAATTAGTAGGACAGCCACTCTTGGCTGTCCTGCAGAAGTACAGTCCGGCAAAAGAGGACAGCCAGGAGTGGCT
>JBGQJJ010000075.1:0-9317 GCA_041498955.1 Terriglobia bacterium | reverse complement strand
GGGCGCAAGGACCACACACCTCGCTGCGGAGGCGGCGGCCTGATCCAGATGGCGAGGCGAATCCACATAGATTAGATCTTCGGCGCGGGCCGATGCGGGCGATGCCACTCCGGATACGCGTGCCGCGCCGTCACCCTCCAGCGTGCAGCCCAGGAAATCTGCCAGTTCCTTCATCGTTCGTGTCATGAACGGTTTCCCCTTTCTACTGGATCGAGCCGTCGAGCCTCGGACCGTCTGCACCAGGCAAGCCTGACTATTTTTCGTAGATGGGCGGTTCGCCGGGCGGGCGCGTCTTCCATCGGCGATGCACCCAGAGCCATTGTTCCGGATGCCGCCGCACGTAATTTTCGATCACGCGAGTGAACCGCTGCGTGTTTTTGCGAATGTCCTCGGCATCGTCACCCGTGCGGACGAGTTCGACCTGCGGTTCAAAACAGAGCCGGTATTTCCGAAGAGCGTTGTCCCAATGGAGAAATCCCGGCACGACGGCGGCGCCCGTATGCAGCGCGAAACGCGCGAGGCCGGCCGTCGTGCAAGCCGGGATGCCGAAGAAATCGACGAACACGCCTTCGGCCAGCGCCGTGTTGTGGTCGGCCAAAATCCCGACCGTGCCGTTCGCCCCCAGGACTTTCAAAACAGCGCGCGCCGATTGATTTTTTTCGATCGGCTGATTCCCGCTCAAGCACCGATATTTGGTGATGAGCGCGTCCACGCGCGGATTGTCAATGGGCCGGACCAAGAAATGGAGTGGATTCCCGAAAAGCGCCTGCGCGTAAGGAGCCAATTCCCAGGCGCTCATATGCCCGGTGAGAAACAGAACTCCCTTGCCCTGCGCTTGCGCCGCCGCGAAATTCTCGAAGCCGTCGAGCAACACGGTCCGCTCGATATTGTTTTTCGTGTAGCGCGGAAAGCGGGCGAATTCCGCCGCCATCCATCCCAGTTGCCGCACCATGCCGCGAATGGCGGCGCGGCGCTGTTTCTTAGTCCATTCAGGAAACGCCAGCTTCAAATTTTCCGCCGAAGCGCTTCGCATACTTGGCCGCATCCAGAACAGCAGCGCCGCCGTGCGGGCGCCGACAAATCTTGCCAGCGGACGCGGCATCGCGCCGATCGTCTTGAGCAGCAGCCACACCGCTGCGTATTCCAGGCGTTCTCGCACCCGGGGATTATACCGGGTGCGGGCAACAATTGCGGCGCGGCGGAAATCCGTGAGGTAGCAGGGGGCAGGTTGTAGGTGACAGGGGCAAACCACCACGCTGCGGTGATTTACCCCTGCCACCTGTCACCTACTAGCTACAACCTGCTACTTGCTCCCCGTTGCTACTGAAAACAGCGGGCTCAGATGCTAGACTCAACCGTTTGAATTCCACGGCACCAATCCGCTCGCGCGCCGCTGAAGAAGGCGACTTCCAGATTTCACTCTGGGGCGTTCCGCTTGTTCTTTTCCTTCTCTACGTGTGCCTGTTCAGCGGATTGGGCGCGCTTGGCCTTGTAGGCCCTGACGAGCCGCGCTACGCCGCGATCGCCCGCGCGATGTTCGAAACGCACGATTGGATCACCCCGCGGCTGTGGGGCACGCCATGGTTTGAGAAGCCGGTACTGTATTACTGGACTGCCGGAATCGCCATGCGCATTTTCGGCGTTGGCGAATTCGCCGCCCGGCTCCCGTCGGCTCTGGCTGCGTTGCTTGCCGTGGCCGCCATTAAGTGGACCGCGCTGCGTTCCTACGGTGTGGGATCGGCCTGGTATTCGCTCTTGATGCTGCCCACGTCGGTCGCGATGATCGGCTTCTCGCGCGCTGCAAGCCCGGACATGCTGTTCGCGGGTTTGCTGACCGCCGCGATGGCGGTCGCCAGCGAGATGCTGCAGAAGCCCCGGCCGGGGCCCTTCCTGCGTGTCGCGTTCGGATTTTTTCTCGGCGCCGCCGTACTGGCGAAAGGTCCCGCCGCCGTAATTCTCGCGGGCGGCGCAACACTGATGTGGGCCGCGCTCTCCCGCCAGTGGCGTGCTCCGTTTCGCTTTCTGCATCCTCTTATCATTGCCGTGTTTTGCGCGACCGCGCTGCCCTGGTACGTCCTGTGTGCCTTGGCCAATCCGGATTTCCTCCGCGTCTTCCTGTGGCAGCACAATTTCGAGCGGTACGTAACGCCGCTCTTCGAGCACCGCCAGCCGTTTTGGTTTTATGGATATATCCTGTTACTTGCCGTCTTGCCCTGGATTCTCTTTCTGTGCGCGGCTCTATTCGACGCGTTCTCTCGTTTGATAAACAAGGCAGCGCCCAAATCCATCGACACGTTTTTTGCCTGCTGGGCCTTATTTCCAGTCCTTTTCTTCAGCCTTTCTCAATCTAAGCTTCCTGGATATATTCTGCCGGCCATCCCTCCACTCTTTATTTTGCTCGGTCATTGGGTTTCCAGCGCGGTGACGTCGAAGACAAAGACCGTGCTCCGGGTGCTGGGGTGGACAGGTGCCTCGCTTTTGCTGGCGGCGATTCCTTTGGCCGCAGCGGTTATGGACGGCAACCATAAATTTCCGCCGGGATACGTTTTGGCGGAGGTTGTGGTATTCCTATTTGGAATCGCTATCGTAGTGCTCGTCTTCAAGTCCCGCCCAGGGGAAGCGCTGTTGTGCGTCGCGCTGTTTGTAGCAGTGACCGTCGAAATCGCCAATTTCGCTCTCTTGCCTGGATTGGACAAGCAATTTTCCGCTCGACAGCTCGCGGGTGAAATTCTTAAGACTGACCCTTCGGGGGGAAACGTCGTCGTTTACCGCCTTCCTCGTGCCTGGAAGTACGGAATGGACTTTTATCTGAATCGCGATCTGCCCGAATGGGCGCCCGGGTCGGGCGACCCGGAATGGATCTTAGGAGGCCCTCTCTCCCCTGGAGGCTTGCTTCGTTCCCGGTACGAGATTTACCTCCATGAATCGCGAAAGTTTTTCGTTTACCACCGGATCTAGCGCACCGGTGAAGAATTCGTTGTGGCTGCAACCCCTCGATCTGGGTACCCCGCTGGTTTCCGTACAACTTTTTGACAATTATGAAACATGGCTGTGACAACCTGTTTGCAGCATTCCTGATATCCCAGTCCGCGCGTTCTCGAATATCGGCTCAGCCCTCAATCCTTCTCCCTGCTTGAGTCCGAATTTCGACACTCAAATTCAGGAGGTGAAACTATGAAGTTTGGCGGCAGGTTGTTGAAGTCGCTCTTGTTTGCAAGCTTCGCTTTGCTTGGGTTTCCTGGTCTGACATTGGCGCAGCACTATCAGCAGACCAACCTGGTTTCCGACATCGTGAGCATGGCTCCCGTGACGGACCCCAACTTGAAAAATCCCTGGGGACTCACGCGCAGCTCTGGCAGCCCCTTTTGGGTCGCCAATAACAACTCCGGCACCTCCACCCTTTATACTGGCGCGGGGGCAATAGTTCCCATTAACGGCACTGGAATCGTCACGATCCCTCCCCCGGGGTTCGCGCCGGGCGCGCAAGCTACGCCAACCGGCGTGGTCTTCAATGGCAGCGCGACGGATTTCCTCTTGAAAAACGGCAAGGCGGCTCATTTCATCTTCGTGACGGAAGATGGAACCATCTCCGCCTGGGCCAGCGGACCGGCCGCGGAACTTGAAGTCGACAAATCCGACAACGGATCCTCCCACGGCGCCGTCTACAAAGGGGCAACGTCCGGTGAGATTGACGGCCATAAATTCCTCTATGTCACGAATTTCCATTCCGGCAAAGTGGAAGTCTACGACACGACTTTTAAACGCGCACACCTCGGTGACGATGCGTTCAGGCTGGACGGCGATTGCGACCACGACGATCATGGCGACCGCCATCATGACTGCGACGATGACCGCGCCCGGGAAGGCTTCGCACCGTTTAATATTCAGAACATCGGCGGAACCATTTTCGTCACTTACGCCAAGCAGAACGCTACGAAACACGATGACGTCGCCGGCGCCGGGCTTGGATTCGTCGAAATCTTTACTCCCAAAGGCAGACACATCGGCCACCTCGAGCACGGCGACTGGTTCAACGCGCCGTGGGGGGTGGTGTGGACCACGCGTGATTTCGGCGAGTTCAGCAATGCGATTCTCGTCGGCAATTTCGGCAGCGGCTGGATCGCTGCCTTTAACGGTTTTACCTACAAGTTCGAAGGATTTCTGAAGAATCCCGACGATTCCCTGTTGACCATCGACGGACTCTGGTCGATTACGTTCGGCAATGATGCGACGGCGGGACCCGCCAACACACTCTTCTTCACCGCGGGAATCAACGATGAAGCGGATGGCCTCTTCGGCACCATCACGCCCGTCGACGGCTTGGATGGCGACGAAGAATAAATTGTTGGCGATTTTCCGTTTGCTTCCCTTGCAAGGAAGCGGGATCAAGCAACATCATGGCTGTGGGGGGCACGAAATGTGGTGCCCCTACAACAGTCACGCTCCCAAACTGCCCCAACATTTGTTGAATTCACGGGCAAAGTTCAACGGATTCACGAGAAATCCAGGCTAATTGTTGTTGGAATCGCAGGCTCGCCGCCGCTTTCCGAATCAAAGCCCGCCCGCCGGCGGCAAATTCACCAGGAAGAAGCTCACGATGCGGTTTTCGTAATTGCGTTTTTCGTCGTCCAGCATTCCGCCGTAATTTCCGTGTTGTAGAACGACGAGTTCGTGAGGGGGCGAAGAGATCCGGAACAGTTCGGAGGTCGAAGCGGAAAGCGCGGGATCGTCAGGCGATTCCAGGTAGAGCTGGGCGACGCCGGAAAGCTTTCCGATTTGCGTATTCAACGGCGGCACATCCCGGTATTTCGGATTGAGCCAGCCAAAAATTATCTGCGACATTCGGGTGACCAGAGGAAGCGATCCAAGGCCGGAGCGGCGGACCTGCAGCGCGACCATTTCCTTCGGGTGACCATAGGGAGACTCCGCGGCAATGGCGCGAACGCGGCGGTCGCTCGCGGCTTCCGCAAGCGCCACGTAGGCCCCCAGGTTCACGCCCCACAACCCAAACCGGCTCGCGTCCACATCGCCGCGGTTGGCAACTGCGTTCATGGCGGCTCGCAGTTCCGCGACTTCCTGCAATCCCAGCGTCGAGCGCCCTCCCGCCGATCCATGGGCCGAAAAATCAAACACGAGCACGTTGTACTGTTGATCCTGCAAGGCTGAGGACAGCGTGAGAAGTTCTCCGCGGCTGGATTCGTAGGCCGGGCACAAAACAATCGTGGGCGCGGATTTCAGGCCGGGAAAAAACCAGCCGTCGCGCGGCCCCTCGCCGGTCACCGTGAAAGTGAGTTTTTCGGGGTGGCCGGGGAAATTCTGCAAGTCGATCTCGGAGTGGCTGCGCGCCGGCGATTCCATCCGATAAACCAAATATCCTGAAACAGCCGCTACAGCAAGCACGGCAAAAAGAACCAGTGCCAGAACGGCTATGGCGAGCTGCGTGTACCACGTCGTCGGACGTCGAAGTTCGGAAGAGAAACCCATGCGCTCGAATTCGTGGCCGTAGGGCGAAGTCCCGCCCCGCCGGCCGATCCGCTGGGGACGAGGGACGTGTCGCTCGGCAGGCGCATGGTAACACAACTGGCGGCGTGCCACGGACAACCGATCTATCGAGTGTTTCCGAAGTACATCCGGCGGCCCGATTGAATAATATGGTAAAAATGATTGTGCACGCTGCGAGCCAAAGGCTGGGTACAGGTTCCATGCAGATTGTCGATCTGCGGCAGTTGTCCTCCTGGCAGCTCGACCCCTTGCTCGCCGAAGAGGCGCAGCAGTGGCGGGAAGAGCTCCGCTGGGATTACCGCGCCTCGACGGAACTGATCAAGAAGTTTATCGACGCGCGATCTCTCACCGGCTCTGCGATCCTGGAAAACGGGCGTCCTGTCGGATATGCATTCTACGTGCTCGAAGAGCACAAGGGGTTGGTGGGCGGGCTATTCGTCTCTCCCCGCTACTCCCAGCAGGAATTGAGCCAGCGGCTTCTGACCGACACACTCACCACGCTGAGCGGCATCCCCAAGCTCGAACGCGTGGAGGCGCAGTTGATCCCATTCGGATATCAACTCGACCCTGTCCTTACCGAGTACGGCTTCCGCTTGTACATGAGGCAGTTCATGATCGCGCCGCTCGCGCCGCACACCGGCGAGGCGCTTGACGTTCTCCCGGGACTCATCCGGGAAGGCCCCGGAGCAGGGTTGATCCTCGAGCGGTGGGATCACCGCTATTTCGAGCCTTGCGCCCGGCTGATCCAGCTGGCGTATGCCAACCATGTCGACGGCGAGATCAACGATCAGTACCGCAGCGAATCCGGCGCCCTGCGTTTCCTGAAAAACATCATCATCCTGCCCGGCTGCGGGCAATTCCAGCCCGAGGCTTCTTTTGTGTTGCGGGCTCCGCACGCCAACCACCTGGTCGGCGTGATTTTGAATTCGCGCGTCTCCGAGGGCGTCGGCCACACCACGCAAATATGCGCCATGCCCGGATACCAGGGCCGCGGCCTCGGACGCCGCCTCATGGAAGCGTCCCTGCAGTCGCTCCGCGTGCGCCACTTCACGACGGTTTCGCTCACCGTAACTTCGGGCAACGAGCGCGCCGTGCGCCTTTACGAGAAGCTTGGATTTAACACCGTGAAGAAATTCGCCGCCGGAGTTTGGACCGCGTATTAGAAGGAGAAGGTAACCTCACTAATCTGGAGGTCCCACAGCGGATGCAGTTTGAATTCGGATTTCGTCCAAATGTGACGTGGTGGCGCGGGCTTGGTAGCGCCGGCGTCCCGCCGGCAGTTTTGCGCGTCGACACGAATACAACGATTGCCGGCGGGACGCCGGCGTTACCAAACCCTACTCTCTGCAGCAAAGTACGTGACCAACAATCTAATCATTTGAATCGTGGTGAGAAATCCGGGCTGAAGTCGCCAACGATTTCAAATTTGAAATTCTCAGGCGGCGGGTGGCGCGTCGGAAACTTCCCCGCGCCCGAGGCTTGCCGATCGATTCCCTGCTTTGCCATACTAGCGATCATGTGTGGCAAGTTAATCCTTGGGCTGGGACTCCTGTCATTGCTGTTCAGCGCTGACGGTGCGCGCGCAGACGAGATTCGTCTGAAGGACGGCACCAGGATCATCGGCACGATCGTGGGCTTTGAAAACGATTCGTTCCGCGTCGAAACATCCTACGGATTCGCGCTCATTCAAAAGGACAAGGTCGCGGACATAAGCATCCTGGCCACAAAAAAGGAATCTGAGCCAAAACCCAGGGCGAACGCGCCCGTCCCGCCGCCTGCCGCCGAGACTCCCAGCATAATTCCCGCGGTCGCGAAGGAGCCCGCCGCCCCTGCGAGCGTTTCGCCGGAAGCGAATGCGCTTGCGCCGATGCGCCCACCCGTCAGCTCTGGCGCTTCCTCCAGTGCTGCCACGAAGACTGAAATTGCCGCGCCTAAAATAAAGACCGTGGCCGCCGCCACGCCTGCGCCGCCCGTAGCGCCCCCCGCGCCCCCGCCGGCTCCGGAGCCACCTGTGATTCGCGACGAAATTCGCGGCAGCCAGTACGTGAATCTCACCTATGGATTCCAGATGTACAAGCCGCCGAGTTGGGATTTGATCCCGGCGGCGCGCAAGGCCCTGCCCGATGCCGTCGCGGCGTTAGGAACTAGCGATCAGATGACGCTGATGGTTATCGGCCGCGAGCACGCCAAGGATTCTCTCGACGCGCACGCCACCGCGACAGGGAAAGCCCTCGGCGACGTGTACGCGAATTACCGCGTGATTTCGAGCCGCCATGTGACCGTCGCCGGTTTGCCCGCCGTCGAGCAGCGCTCTCGCGGTACCGCCGACGGCCGCGATTGGTCTGTGACGCTCTTAACGCTTTTAAAAGGAAATGACGCCTTCACTTTGCTGGGAATGACCTATGCGGATTCAGACCTCATCCAAGTCCAGGAAAATGTAATTGCCAAAGCCGTAAACAGTCTGACGTTCGTCAATCCGTGATTCGTGAATCGTGATTTGTAATTCGTAAAGATCGCACCAGCGGAAGGATTCGTGTTGCCCGACTCAATAAATCCCAAATCGCCGAGACAACTTCCCGCCTGGTGCAAGCCACGAATCACGATTCACAAATCACGAATCACTTCCGTCACGCCACATTCACTGTCACGGAGTGATACCCCGTCGCCCCGTCCGGCCATTCGCCGGAACGGGAAGACGTCTGCAACTTGCCGTTCGCGTCAGTCGCGCGCACTTGAATTTCGTGCTTGCCGCTCGGCGGATTCGCCCACACGTAGCGCCAGAAGGCCCACACTTGCGACGGCATCGGATTGCTGAAAATCTGGCAGGGATTCCAGGTCGCGCCACCATCCGTCGAGATTTCCACTTTCGCAACTCCCACAGCATTCGTGACCGCCCATCCAGTCACGACAAAACTTTGTCCCGCGATCTGCGCCGCATCGTGCGGATCGTCGATCACGGATTGCAATTGCCGCTCGCCTGTGTCCGACCAGCCCATCCATTCCCAGTACCCGAGATGGCTCTTGTCGACAAGCTTGATGCGCGTGAGCCACTTCGGCGTCTTCATCCCATAGATGCCGGGCATGAGTACGCGCAAAGGAAATCCGTGGATGCGCGTCAGCGGCTCGCCGTCCATGTCATAAGCCAGGAAATTTGCGCCGCGCAGCAGCCGCTCCGCCGTGTGCCCGGTCGTATACCCTTCCGCGGCGTACAGGATCGCGTACTTGGCGTTCGCCTTTAGCCCAGCGCGCTCCAGCAAGGGCTGCAGCAGCGTCCCGCGCCAGTTGGCCGTGCCGATCAGGCCGCCCGCAATTTCATTCGAAATACATTCCAGCGTGAGCGTCGTCTCGTACGGCGCCAGCTTTCGAATATCGTCGTAGTCGAAGTGGAGCGGGTCCGTGACCAGCCCGTCGATCGTCAGCGACCATTTGTTCACGTCCACCGCAGGCTCGCCATGCGACGACGTGACGTAAAACTGGTCCACCGGCGCAATCGCGCGGAGAGCCGCCTCCGGGCCAAACTTTTCGTAACCCTTGACGTTGACGTAACTCGCCCCAAATCCATACGCCAGCGATCGGTAGACGGCGTAGGGCAAAAGAATCCCCAGTCCCGCTCCTCCTGCAATCGAAATGAATCTACGACGGTCCATGTGGCTTTGCTCGACTGTATCACTACTTAGATGCTACGGAGGATTGGCGAGTTCGGATGGAGTTACTGGGACACGGTGAAGTATAGTGCAGCGCGCAGTCGCCTCAGAGAGGTGGAAGCCCCAGAGATCGCAGACGACGATCCAACAATCGCTGATCGATATAAACGT
>JBGQJJ010000074.1:0-9466 GCA_041498955.1 Terriglobia bacterium | reverse complement strand
GATGCGATCGTCCACGTCGGTCAGATTCATGACCTGAATGACGCGGAAGCCTTTCGACTTCAAATACCGCCGCAGGACATCCTGAAACACAAACGTGCGGAAATTGCCGATGTGCGCGAAATCGTAGACCGTGGGTCCGCAAGTGTACGAGCGCACCACGCCGGGCGCCAGCGGCACGAACGGCTCCGTCTGGCCGGACATCGTGTTGTGGAACCGGATCTCGGTCTTCGTGGTTCGGTTCCCGCTGCTCAGTGTGGGCTGTGCGCTCATGGCAAACGCGTTATTTTAACCGACGCGCGCCGATGTGGCAAAAGGTCTCTTACATTAGGACCTTTCTTCAATTTGACAGGAACAGAAGTGCGCAAATCCAAACGATTATGCCAGAATGTCCAAAGCAATTGATCGCGTAAGATCTGAAATCGTACTGCTCAAAAAAACCACCAAGCAGTTTGGGCGTTAGCCACCTGGCGCACGAACTTGGAAAGCTAGTCTCACTAGGCCTCTTCCCCTTAGGGAAACAAGTAGGGGGCATCGGAATGTCTGAAGACAAAGATCAGGATTTGCGAGACATCCAAGCGGAAGAGACTACGCGGGGCAAAAAGCAACCGAAGAAAGCGTTATCGCTCGCGCGACGCCGCATGATTGCTGAAATGGCGAGGATGCTGCAAGATCCGCGTTGCGACAAGGATACCTATCTGGAAGTCATTCGCGAGTACGGGCTGCCAGAGGAGTCAGACGAGTATCGTCAGCTCCTCGCCTTGTGGAGGAAGCGCCGCGGAAACGATTGACAACCACTCGATGCGCGGAACGGATGCGCCTGTCCTGTTCCTTTGCCGGCAAAGTCACAAGATGTCCAGCAACAATCTTGGTGAATTCCCTGTTGAATTCACGCGCCGAGATCTTTTTCTTTGTCGGTTTCTTTTTAGGTCTTTTGGCCAAGACATGCCCCGAGTCTTCTTTACGTCATCCTAATGATAGTACGCCGATGATGCCCGCGCAATGCGTTGTGTTGAATAGGCCATAACGTTCGCTGGATTTTGCTCCTCCAGCGTTTGAACGCTATAATGAAAGACGTAGCCTCCGGACGAGTTGGATTGCGAAGTATCGGACTGGCTCAGGGGCTCGCCGCGACATCATGATCGCTCCCGTACAAACCGAAAGCCTCGCTTCCCTGGCGCACCTCGATCTCGAAAATGAGATTGTGCGGCTGAAGCGCGAGATGAATGCCGTGATCCTGGCGCACTATTATCAGGATTCGGAGATTCAGGACCTTGCGGATTTTGTGGGCGATAGCTTGCAACTCTCCCAACAAGCGGCTGCCACCAAGGCGGACGTCATCGTCTTTGCCGGGGTTTTATTCATGGCCGAAACGGCCAAGATTTTGAACCCAGCGAAGCCCGTTCTGCTTCCCGACTTGAAGGCGGGCTGTTCGCTGGCCGACGGTTGCCCGGCAAATCTTTTCCAGGCGTTTCGCGACCGCCACCCCGGTCATGTGGCCATCACCTACATCAACTGCAGCGCCGAGGTCAAAGCGCTGAGCGACATCATCTGCACCTCGAGCAACGCCGAGAAAATCATCCGGCAGATTCCCCAAGGGCAACCCATTCTGTTCGCACCGGATCAGCACCTGGGGCGCTTCCTGATCAAGAAGACCGGCCGCGAATTGATTCTTTGGCCGGGTAGCTGCATCGTTCACGAAATGTTTTCCGAAAAGAGTTTGGTGCAACTGAAGGAGCGGCATCCCGGGGCGCTGGTTATAGCGCATCCGGAGTGTCCGGAAGCTGTCCTGCGCCATGCGGATTACGTGGGATCGACGTCCGGCTTGCTGAACTACTCGAAGCAAAGCCCGGCGAAGGAATTTATCGTGGCGACCGAAAGCGGCATCCTGCACCAGATGGAAAAGGCCTGCCCGGAGAAAACCTTCATCTCCGCTCCCGGTGAGGGCGGATGCTCCTGCAGCGAATGTCCTCACATGAAGCTGAACACGATGGAAAAACTCTATCTTTGCATGCGCGACCGTAAGCCGGAAGTAATCCTCGATGAAGATCTGCGTCAACGCGCCTTGAAACCGATCCTCCGAATGCTGGAGATGAGTTAGCCTTCCTTCATTCTTTATGTCCCCCTTACTCGACGCGTCCGCATGCCACAACTTGCTGCGGTCTTTTCTCGCCGAAGATATCGGCGCCGGCGATATCACCACGGAAGCGACGGTATCCGCCACGCAGCGCGGCCGCGGCGAAGTGATTGCCAAATCGCCGCTCGTTCTTGCCGGGATTGAGTTGTTCGCCGAGGTTTTCCGTCTCCTGGATCTCACCACCGCGGTGGAAATCATCTCCCACGACGGAGAAGAACTTACGGCGGGAAAAGTGCCCGCGCGTGTAGACGCTTCCGCGCGCGCGCTTTTGACCGGCGAGCGCGTGGCTTTGAATCTCCTGCAAAGGCTCAGCGGCGTCGCGACGCTTACGCGCCGGTTCGTCCGCGCGATTGCAGGCACCGGCGCCGAAATTCTGGATACGCGGAAGACGACGCCCGGCCTGCGCGCTCTCGAAAAATACGCGGTCCGCGTGGGCGGCGGCAAAAACCACCGCAAGGACCTCGGCGAAGCCGTCCTGATCAAGGAAAATCATATTCGCCTGGCGGGAAGCGTTTCGGCGGCGCTCACGGCGGCGCAAGCGGCGAAGGGCCGCGCCCGTTGGATCGAAATCGAAGTCACGGACCTGGACGAATTGCGCGCCGCGCTTAAGCTCAACCCCGATGTTATCATGCTCGACAACATGAGCCCATCTCTCGTGCAGCAAGCCGTTAAACAGGTGCGTAAGTACAGCGCACCCAACAAGATTCGGACCGAAGCGTCGGGAGGAATCACACTCGATAACGTGAGAGAATTCGCCGAAGCGGGCGTGGAGTGGATCTCAGTGGGGGCGCTGACGCATTCCGCCCCGGCCGTGGATTTAAGTTTTGAGATTGAGCCACTTGGCTAAGTTGGCCGTACGCGTAATAGATTTGCTGTAGCCCGCGTCTTCAGACGCGGGGTTTTCTCTGGAACTAGCAGAAAGTCCTCGCCCGCCGCGGCGGGCGAGCTACAGAATCTCCAATGAATTGGACGATTGGAGATCGGCCCGGCGGGAAGCACCCAGTATGAACACTGCAACACAAACCGACGTTCTCGTCATTGGCAGCGGCCTCGGCGGCTTGGCAGCGGCATGGGACGCCGCCAAGCGCGGCTGCGAAGTCACGCTGCTCACGCGCGCCACCGAGCCCGAGGACAGCAACACGTACCGCGCGCAGGGCGGAATCATCTATCGCGGGCATGGCGAGCGGCCCGAGCAACTTGTGGCGGACATCCTCTCTGCCGGCGCAGGTCTCAGTTCGGCGGAAGCGGCTTCCCTGCTGAGCCTCGAGGGCCCTCGCCTTGTAAAAGAAGTCCTGATCGATGAGCTTCACGTTCCCTTCGATCCTTCTCCAGAAAATCCGCGCGAACTCGATCTGACGTCCGAGGCCGGCCATTCCATCCCGCGCATCATTCACTTCAAGGACCAGACCGGGTTTTCGATTGAGCGGGCATTTTTTGAGAGGGTGCAGTCGCACCCGAAAGTAAAAGTGATCGCCAATGCCACGGCCGTGGACTTGCTGACGGCGTCGCACCACTCGGTCGAGCCCACCGACGTCTACCGCCCTCTGACCTGTGTGGGCGCGTATGTTCTCGATCAGACCAAAGGAAAAATTTTCTCCATTCTCGCCAAGGAAACCATTCTGGCGACAGGCGGCCTCGGCAGCGTCTTTCTGCACACCACGAATCCCCCGGGCGCGCGTGGCGACGGCATTGCCATGGCCTATCGCGCCGGGGCGCGCTGCATCAACTTGCAATACGTTCAATTCCATCCGACGGCGCTGCTGGCCCCGGACGGCTGCTTCCTGATTTCGGAGACGGTGCGAGGCGAAGGCGGCCGCCTTGTGGATCGCCAGGGCAAGGAATTCATGCAGCGGTTTCACCCCGCCGGGTCGCTCGCTCCGCGCGACGTTGCGGCGCGCGCGATTTATCAAACCATGCTGGAATCGGGCGAACCCTGCGTCTATTTGGACATCACTCACAAACCCGCCGACCAGCTTCGCGAGCGTTTTCCAGGCATCTACGCCGTCTGCCTGGAGCGCGGGATCGACCTCACGCGCGAGCCCATCCCCGTGGTTCCCGCGGCGCATTACAGTTGCGGAGGAATCGCCACCGATGCGTGGGGACGCACCACCGTGGATCGCCTGCGCGCCGTCGGCGAAGTCGCGTGCACAGGCCTGCATGGCGCAAATCGCCTGGCCAGCACGTCCCTGCTCGAATGTCTCGTCTGGGGGACGCGGGCCGGCCAGCAAGCCGCCGAATGCATCCACCGCGGCAATGACTTTTACTTCCCCCAGGTGGCCGACTGGCGCTATGAGAATGAGCCCGCTGATCCAGCGCTCATTTCGCAAGACTGGCTGACGATCCAGCACACCATGTGGAACTATGTCGGCTTGATCCGAAGCGAGAAGAGATTGAATCGCGCCATGCGCGTGTTGCGCGAGCTGGACCTGGAAATCGCCCGCTTCTACGAAAAATGCGAAATCAGCGATTCCATCGTTGGCCTACGCAACGGCATCCTCACCGCGCTCTTGATCCTGGAAGCGGCCGATCAGGCCCGCGAGAGCCGCGGCTGCCACTACCGCACCGATTAGGCCGGACTTCCCACAACATCAAATCACACAGGTTTTCAACCTTCGACGAACGACTTTAGCCTGAACAGCGCTTGATCCCACTCCTCGGAAACCCGGTCGAGGTATTTCTTGATTTCGTCAATGGACTTGGGATTGAGCTCAATCATGGTTGCCTGTGGGGACCAGTTTCTCGATAATTCCGCAATGTCTCTTGGAATTGCTTCCGAACTGCCTTGCGATAAGAATTCGACCTATTGCTAAATCCAGGATTCTTCGAACCGTCTAACGCGGGGGTTTCTCCGACGCGCCCGATGCCGCCGCGGTTTTCATCTTCCATTCATTCACCGGGACGCGCGGCATATCGAACAAATCCGATGTCCGAGCGTACCATCCACGGCCATGCATGCGGCCGAGCAGCTTCAAATTCGGCGTATCGATGTAGTACTTCGCGGCGTCCAGGACGAATTCGTCGCGGACATGCATGGCCACCACGCGGCCAAGAACCAGGCCGCTCTGACCCAAGTCGATGATTTGCATCAGCTCGCATTCCAGCGCGACCGGACTTTCCGCGATGCGCGGCGGCTTCACGCGCACGGAAGGCAAAGGCGTGAGTCCAGCCTGCTCCAACTCGTCCACGCTGGAATCGAATTCGATTCCGGTGACATTCATGGCTTCGGCGTTCGATTCGGCGACCAGATTCACGACGAACTCGCCGGTCTCGCGAATGTTCGCGCGGCTGTCCTTGGCCTGCCCCGGCTTGCGATTGCCGATGCCGATCGCGACGACCGCCGGATCTCCCGAGAATACGTTGAAAAATGAAAAAGGCGCCGCGTTGAGCATTCCCTTCATGTCCTGGCTGACCACCCAGGCGATCGGCCGCGGCGTCACCGTGGAGACCAGCAGCTTGTAACATTCCTTGCCCGGGATTTCCTTGAAGTCGAATAACATCGAGATTCCTCCCCCAAGTGGAGCGGCACGATTGCCAAGATGGTCCGCGACCAATGATTTCCGCATGCCGCGATTCACAGAAATATAACAGACTACCGGTCCATCCGGCGTTTCTTAGAAATCGGAAGCGGTTGCGTCTTTACTTCGACCGCGACGCATGCTAATTTATTTTCCCGTAACCGCCATCGTAGCGCCAGGCGGCTGGGCCACTGTTAAACGACCCTTCAGCGATTTTGTCGCGGCTCGAACCCTCCCGAGTAAGCGGAATACGTTTCTGCCGATATGTAGGTAATGGGCTTGGTGTAAACGATTCTCGGGAACCCGCCCACCCAGCGCAAACACGGCGGAGGCCATAAAAGGGGAAATCTTGCTTAAACTGCGCAAAGTCGAGCTGGTTGGCTTCAAATCGTTTTGCGAAAAGACGCATATTACCTTTAGCGGCAGCGGGCTCACCTGCGTCATCGGCCCCAATGGCTGCGGCAAGTCTAATATCGTCGACGCCATTTCGTGGGTTCTGGGCGAGCAAAGCCACAAATCGCTGCGCGCCGAGCGGATGTCCGACTGCATATTTAACGGGACCGCCAAGCGGCCGCCGTTGGGCCTCGCCGAAGTTACTCTGACCTTGATTGATCCGGAACTCGCTGAGGCATCTGAGTTTGTGCTGGGACCTCAGCAGAGCGAAACCGTCGCTCCCGGGCCTGTGGGCGTTCCTGACAGCGCTTACGGGGCAACGGCAAGACCTTTCAACACAGAGGACACAGAGGGCACGGAGAAAAACGAAGAGAGACCCAACCTTGCAGACAGCGATACCTCACTTGAAGCGCAGGCGGGCGGAGAAGATTCCAATGAGCCGGGCTTTCTGAAGAAAAAGCGTGGGGCGGCGGAAAAGCACGTGATGAATCTAAAGCCCGGCGAGGTAGTTGTGGGACGGCGCCTGTACCGCTCGGGCCAGAGCGAGTATCTCATCAATGGCCGCGTGGCCCGTCTGCGCGACATTCAGGATTTGTTCATGGGGATCGGGCTCGGACCGGACTCCTACGCGATCATCGAGCAGGGCCGCATTGGCCAGATTCTCAGTTCGAAGCCGACCGACCGGCGCGCCATCATCGAAGAAGCCGCCGGAATCACGAAATTCAAAACCAAGCGGCGCCTCGCCGAAACCAAACTCGAATCCTCCAAAGTGAATCTTTCCCGCGTGAACGACATTTACGTCGAGGTGGAAAAGCAACTGGGGTCCCTCAAGCGGCAAGCCTCGAAGGCGCGCCGGTACGCCGAAATCCGCGAGCAGATGCGAGGGTTGCTGCGCCAGGTTCTGGCGAGCAAAGCCAAGGAACTGGACCTAGAGGCAGATCGGCTAGCGAGATTGGTCGGCGGGATTTCGCAGCAGGAATCTCAGGAAGCGCAGTCGGTGAATCAATGGGAAGCGGAACAAGAGCGCCTGTCGTCGCGCACTTATGAGCTCGAAGGCGAACTGCGGCAGCACCAGAACGTCCTTGGACAGACGGCGCTCGAACTGGACCGCAGCGAGAATCGCATTCTATTCAACCGCCAGCGCACCACGGAACTGACCGGGCGGCTGCAGCAATTGAACGTCGAAATCGAGCAGGGTGCGGCGCAAACCGCGCAGGTTGAGGCGCGCGCTGCCGCGCATGGCGAGTCGGTCACGGCGATCCAGGGTGAGGTCGCGCGCGTCGAAGCGATTCTGGCGAACCTTGCCGCGGCCACCGCTGAAATTTCGGGAGCGCACGATTCAGCCGAAGGGCGCATTGCCGCGCTGCGCCGCTCGGCCGCCGAACTCGGCGAGGAACTGACGCGCTTGCACGGAGATCAAGCGCAGGCCGAGCAGACGCTCGCGCATCACATCGAAGGCGTCACACGCTACGAGGAGCAGGAACAGCAATTGCTCGAGGAGGCCTTGCATCATCGCGAGCGCGCGCAGGCCGCCGATCTGCACTGGCAATCCGTGCTGGAGCGCACGCGCAGACTGGAAGAACTGGTGCGAACCGCGCAGGCGCGCATTGCCGACCTTCGCCGCCAGCAGCACGAAGCCACCGCGCTGGCCGGCGCTTCCCGCGATGCGCTTGCCAGCGGCCGTGCGCGGCGCGCCTCGGTGGAACAGATTTTGAATGACCGCTCCTACACCGCCGATGCGGTCCAGAAATTATTTGCTTCGAGTCAAAACGGCGATGAATCCGCCGGCTTCCGCGCCGTTGGCGTGCTGGCCGATTATGCCGAGGTCGGGTTGGAATACGAAAACGCCATCGAGCAATTCCTGCGCGACGAGCTGGAGTACGTCGTTGTCGAAACCTTTGACTCCGCCCGCGCGGGTATCGCCATGCTGCGCGACGAAGTAGGCGGCCGCGCAACTTTCTTCGTGGACTCGCTGCGCAAGCTGAATGTGCAGCCGAACGAGCCGGTCGTGCCCTTCGAGATTGAACGGGAAACGGTTTCGCGCCTCGACCGTCTGGTGGAGTTTCGCGATCCGCTGGGCCCGGCGGCAAAGCAGTTCCTGCCGCGGCTGCAATCGGCGTTTCTCGTGGAACAATCCGCTGTGGCCGAGCGGCTCGCGCGCGAAAATCCAGCGTATTCCTTCCTGACGCCCGATGGCACGACGTATCAGGGCCGCGTGGTCAGCGGCGGCCGTGCGTCGGAAGCGGGTCCTCTCGGTATGAAGCGCGAATTGCGCTCGCTGGACGCCGAAGTCTTGCAACTCGAACGCGCGGCATCGGAAGCGCAGGCGGCGCTCCATCACATTGAAGAAGAGTTTCGCGCATGTGAGGCGACCCTCGAACAGGCCACGGCGCAGCACGTCGAATCGGAAAAGCTCGAGGTGGCGGCTACGTTGCAGCGCGACCAGGCGCGAGACGACATGGTGCGCATGGGAATCGAACTGAGCGATTGCCAGACCGAGCTTGGCCGTTTGCGCAACGAGGCTACTGGGGCCCAACGGCGCGCCGAGGCGACGCAACACCGGCGCGGCGAAGTTTCCAGCGCACGAGCGGGAACGGAACAGGAAATCGCCCAGGCCATGGAGCAGCAAACAGCCCTGCGGCAAACGGCGCAGGCCAAACAGGAAGATCTGGCGTCGCGGCGCGCGGAGATGGCCGCGCTGGCCGAACGCCTCGCCAGCGCGGAAACGATTGCGGCGCGGATAGCCCACGAACTTCAGGACCTCCTCGCGCGACGCACAGCCTTGGTCTTGCAGCGCGATTCCCTCGTGCAAGAACAAGCACAGCTTGCGGCGCAAATCGCGGAGTATCAACGGCAGGTGGAATCGCTCCGCGCGGAAAAGCTGCGCCTCGAAGCGCGCGGCGCCGAGATGGAGCGGGAGTTCGACGCCACGCGCGTGCGTTCCACGCAGGTGGACGACACCCTGCGCATGGCCCGTCAAAAGCTCGGCGACTTCCGCGAAGAACGCAGCAAGCTCGAAATCGAGCGCGCCCGCAACGAGTCCGAACGCGAGCACTTGCGGCAATCCTGCGTCGAGGAGTTGAACGCACAGCCGGAAGATTTGATCGCGGAATTCCCCGCCCTCCTAACGGGCGAGGAGCTAAGCTCGTCCGACGCGCAGTATCACGAATTGAAGATGCGGATCGAATCCATGGGCCCGATCAACATGATGGCCCTCGAGGAATACAACGAGTGCGAGCAGCGCTTCGATTTCCTTGCCCGCGAACGCGCCGACCTTTTGCAATCGATTACCGACACCCAGCAGGCCATCACGGAGCTCGACGAAGTATGCAAACAGAAATTCGAGGAAGCGTTCACCATTATCAATCAACAATTCGCGGTGGCGTTCCACACGCTCTTCGGCGGCGGAACCGGCGAGATGAGG
>JBGQJJ010000073.1:0-9503 GCA_041498955.1 Terriglobia bacterium | reverse complement strand
GGATCGGGAGTGGTCGTGGACCCAGCGGCCCTGGTGGGAGAACTGGACACGCTTGCGAAAACCGGGATCGACGTCACGGGACGTTTGCATCTTTCCAACCGCGCGCACCTGATCTTCCCTTATCACCGGCAAATGGAGAAGGCGGCCGAGGCGGCCCGCGGCGCGTGGAAAATCGGCACAACATCGCGCGGAATTGGCCCGGCCTACGAAGACAAAATGGCGCGGCACGGAATTCGCGTCGGCGACATGCTCAATCCAACTCGATTTCGAGAAAAACTCGAACGCGTGATTTCCGACAAGGACGCCGTCTGCCGCGCGACCTATGGCGTGCCGCTCGACACGGCGGGTCTTGCCGAGCAATATCTCGCGCTGGCCGAGCGGCTTCGCCCGCTTGTGGTGGACGCTTCGGAACTGATCAACGGCGCGCTGGATGCCGGGCATTCCGTTCTGTTTGAGGGCGCGCAAGGCACGATGCTGGACATCGATTTCGGAACGTATCCCTACGTCACCTCCTCGAACGCAATTTCCGGCGGCGCCTGCACGGGCCTCGGCGTGGGCCCCACGCGGATCAACGCCGTCGCGGGAGTGACCAAGGCCTACACGACGCGCGTCGGCAGCGGCCCCTTTCCCACCGAGATGCCGGACCTCGAAGCCACCGAAGTGCGCGATCGCGGAAAAGAATATGGAGCGGTCACCGGCCGGCCGCGGCGGTGCGGTTGGCTCGATCTTGCGGTGCTTCGTTACGCGATTCGCATCAACGGAATCTCATCGCTGGTGGTGACCAAGCTCGACGTCTTCGACACGCAAAAAGAGATTCAAGTGTGCACGGGCTACCGCTACAAGGGCGCGCCGTTGAAGGAAATGCCGGCTTCCGCGGAAGACTTGGCCGAAGTCACGCCGGAATATCGCACGCTTCCCGGATGGCAGTCGGATACTTTTGGCGTGCAGAATGTCGAAAAACTTCCGCGCGCCGCGCTCGACTACTTGAAATTTATTTCCGATTTCCTGGGCGTCGAAATCGGCATGATTTCGACCGGGCCGGACCGCGATGCCACCATCGTTTGCGCCGGCACGCAACTGGCCCAGTGGATTTGAAAAGCGAATCCCATGTTGTCCTACACCGACGCGCGGCAAAAGGTAATCGAGGTCGCGGGATCCATCCCGCGGCCATCGTCGCGAACGCAAATTGAACTCGAACAAGCGTTTGGCCGCGTCCTGGCCGCCCCGGTCCTCGCCGATCGCGACTATCCGCCCTTTGACCGTTCGACGCGCGATGGTTTCGCGGTGCGCGCCGCGGATGTGCAATCTCCGGGTGCGCGTCTCGAATGTATTGGCGAACTGCGCGCAGGCGGGCATTTTGAAACGCCTGTCCTGCCGGGCCAATGTGTTGAGATCATGACTGGCGCAGCCGTCCCGCGCGGCGCGGACGCCGTCGTGATGATCGAGCACACGAAACGCGACGGCCGGACCATTGCGCTGGAACGCGCGGCGCAGATGGGCGATCACATTGTCCCCCGCGGCAGCGAAGCGCGAGCGGGAGCGTTGCTCGTTGCGCCGAAGACTCGCCTGGGCTACGCGGAGATGGCCCTCGCGGCGCAGGCAGGCGCGACGCGCCTCGACGTTTTCGCCGCGCCGCGCCTTGCAATTCTCTCCACCGGCGATGAAGTCGTGGACGCGCGCGCCAAGCCGGGACCGCTCCAGGTCCGCAACAGCAATGGAATTTCCATCGAAATCCTGGCGCGCACGGCGGGCGCGGAAACCGTTCAGCTCGGAAACGCACCGGACGATAAAGGCGCGCTTCGCGCGGCCATCGAACGCGGCCTGCATGAGGACATTCTGGTTCTCTCCGGCGGCGTATCCATGGGCAAGTACGATTTGGTCGAACAGGTGCTCGCCGATCTCGGCGCGGAATTTCTTTTTACAGGCGTCCAGATTCGTCCCGGCCGCCCCGCTGTTTTTGCAACCTGCCGAGGAAAACTCGTCTTCGGCCTGCCGGGAAATCCGGTTTCCACGATGGTGACGTTCGAACTGTTCGTCCTGCCGGCGGTGGACGTGTTCAACGGCGCGACGCCGCGGCCGCTGTCGGTTTTTCGTGCGAAACTTGCAACCCCGGTACGCGAAAAAGGGCCGATGACGCATTTCCTGCCTGCGCGGATCGAATGGGAAGGCAGGGAAGCGCGCGTCACGCAGTTGCCCTGGCAAGGCTCCGGCGATATCGTAGCCCTGGCCCTGGCGAATGGTTTTCTGATTGTCGGCCCCGAGCGTCCCGAAATCGCTCCAGGCGAATGGGTTGACGTGCTCCCGCGCCGAGGAGCGATTTAGGGTTCAAGTAGCACAGGCACTCTTGCCTGTGCGGGTTTTGCGTTTGCGACTAGATCAGGCAATTTATCCGTTCGACTTACAACACCGCACAGCCAAGAGTGGCTGTGCTACTCGGCTAACAATGAAGAAGCTCACGCATTTCCGAAAACGCGGTGAAATCGCCATGGTCGACGTGACCTCAAAAACCGTCACGGAACGTACGGCGACGGCGCGCGGCTTCGTGCGCATGTCTCCGGCGGTTTTGCGCGCGTTGCGGCAGCAGAAGCTGCCCAAGGGCAACCCCCTGGAAATCGCGCGAATCGCAGGGATTGCGGCGGCCAAGCGCACCTCGGAATGGATACCTCTTTGTCACCCGTTGCCGCTGACGCACATTGATGTGACTGCGCGGCTATGCCAGAATGGCGTGGAGATCGCATCGCGCGTCACCGCGACGGCGCGGACCGGCGTGGAGATGGAAGCGCTCGTGGCGGTGTCGGCGGCGGCGCTCACGGTCTACGACATGTGCAAAGCCCTGGACAAGGGCATGGAAATTACCGATATCGTTTTGCTCGAAAAAATCGGCGGCAAGAGCGGCCATTATCTGCGGCGTAAGAAGTAGCAGTCCCCAATGAAAGATCCGTCACAAGGCGTGCAGGTGCTGATTGTCGATGACAATCCCATGATCCGCGACCTCATGTGCCGCGGCATGGAATCGCACTGCTCCGTCATTTCCTCCAGCGACGGCGCGGATGCGCTGCTCAAATCCGTCGACAATCCTCCCGACTTGATCATCTCCGATTTCCGCATGCCGGGACTGGACGGGCGGCAACTCTTCGAGAAATTGCGCAGCCGCGAGAACACGCGGAATATTCCGTTCGTGTTTGTCGCCAGCCGCGGCGATATCGAGGAAAAGTTGCGCCCCGCGGTGGGCGGCGGCGTCGAGGAATTTATTCCCAAGCCGTTTTTCGTGGCCGACCTGGTCCGCCAGGTGAAAAAAATCGTGGACCGCTTGCACCTGGAAAAAATGCAGAAGCAGGCGTCGCGCCCCGGGGTCATCCAGGGACGCCTCGAGGAAATGAGCGTCACCGAGCTCATGCAATCGCTGGAAATGGGGCAAAAAACGTGCAGGTTGACGCTGCGCCGTGGCGGGGAAGAGGCCCAACTATTTTTCAACGCGGGCCAATGCAAGCACGCTCAGCTAGGCGGCACGGAAGGCGACACGGTCGCGTATCAGGTCATCGGCTGGCTCGACGGCGAATTTGAAATTGAGTTCGGCGCAACCTCCGATCGCGGGACCACTACACTTTCCACCACCGGCCTCCTGATGGAAGCGATGCGCCTGATGGACGAAGCCAATCAGAGCGTGTGAGATTGGCAATCGCGCGATGGATTCAGTGCAATTCAGATTTGTGGGTCAGGGCTTCAGCCCTGACAAAATAAGCTCAAAACTAAATGGGCTTTAGCCCCTGGATTTTCCTTTTGTGTTGATTGATCCTGTTTGACGAGGCATCGGAGTTTTCCCATGCGCGTTGCCATCCTCACCATCAGCGATTCCGTATCGCGAGGCGTCCACGAGGACGCTTCCGGCCCCAATTTGCGCGAGCGCTGCGCGCAACTCGGCTGGGACGTGGTTTCCGAGGGAGTACTGCCGGATGACCCGGCGGCCATCCAGGACCGTCTCGTCTCTTTGGCGGACAGCGGCTCTACGGACTTGATCCTGACGACCGGTGGAACCGGGATCGGCCCGAGGGACTCCACTCCCGAAGCCACGACCGAAGCCTGCCAGAAACTCTTGCCCGGAATCTCCGAGCTGATGCGCGACGAGGGCCGCAAAAAAACTCCGCGTGCCGTCCTTTCTCGCGCCGTCGCGGGAGTTCGCGGGCGCGTTCTAATCGTCAATCTGCCGGGCAGCCCGCGCGGCGCCGTCGAATCGCTCGACGCCGTTGCGGATTTGTTGCCGCACGCCCTGCAAGTCTTGGGCGGAGCGCGCCACGATTAAATTCAAATCGTCTATTTCACCACTTCACAAACACGGCTCGCATTCACTGAAAAAATAACATTTTGTAACTACATCATGCGATATACTCTCCCGAATCTTAGTCGGCGGGAGCCCATGGCAATCCTCCCCGGGAGACGGCTAGGGCCCTACGAAATTCTCTCCGCCCTTGGTGCGGGCGGAATGGGCGAGGTGTACAAAGCCCGCGATACGCGCCTCGATCGAATCGTCGCCATCAAGGTTCTCCCCGCTCATCTCGCCGACCGCGCGGAATTGCGCGAGCGATTCGACCGCGAAGCGAAAACCATCGCCAGCCTGAACCATCCGCATATTTGCACGCTCTACGACACCGGCCATCAGGACGGAATTGATTATCTGGTGATGGAATATCTTGAAGGCGAGACGCTCGCGCAGCGGCTGCAGAAAGGTTCGTTGCCGCTGCAACAAGTATTGCAGTTCGCCATCGAAATTTCCGACGCCCTCGACAAAGCGCATCGCAAAGGCGTTACACATCGCGACCTGAAGCCCGGCAACATCATGCTGACGAAATCCGGCACGAAGCTGCTGGACTTCGGGCTAGCAAAGCTGAAGCAGGAAGCTGCTCCGGCCAACGTCTCGCTTTCGGATCTTTCCACAGCGAAGGACCCGCTGACAGCGCAGGGGACTCTGCTAGGCACGATGCAATACATGGCCCCGGAACAGGTGGAAAGCAAGGAGGTGGATGGGCGAACAGACATTTTTGCCTTCGGGGCGGTGTTGTACGAGATGACGACGGGGAAGAGGGCGTTCGATGGCAAGACTCAGGCGAGTCTGATCGCGAAAATTCTTGAGATCGACCCGCCTCCCATCTCTTCCCTCCAGCCAATGACGCCTCCTGCGCTCGACCGCGTCGTGAAAAGGTGTCTGGCGAAAGACCCGGACGACCGATGGCAGACGGCGCGAGATCTGGAAGTGGAATTGAAATGGATTGCCGAAGCTGGCTCTCAAGGGGCAACGCCAACGAGCGCCGCGCCGAAGGATATGCGCATGCTCGGACGGCGAGGGCTGATTCTAAGCGCAGGCGCATTGCTCTCAGTTGTGGCGATTACGAGCCTGGCCACTTGGAATCTAAAACCGTCGCCCCTCCAGCCTGTGACCCGAACGGTCATAAATCTCCCGTCCGCCCAGCAATTGGCAGGTCTGGATAGCGGCCTTGCCTTGGCCCTCTCTCCCGACGGCACACACCTCGCATATGTCGCACGTCAGGGTGGTGTCCAGCAGATTTATCTCCGCGCAATGGATAGCCTGGTGGCTAACCCCCTCCCCGGCACCGAAGGGGGTACCACGCCTTTTTTCTCACCCGATAGCCAATGGGTGGGGTTTTTCGCAGGGGGAAGGTTGAAGAAAGTGTCTGTGACAGGAGGAGCGACGCTGGACCTTGGCGTTGTTGGCGCCACCGCGGGAGCCGGAGCAAGTTGGGGCGGCCAGGGGATAATCGCCATCACACCGGGTGCAGCTTCAAGTCTCCTGCAAGTGCCGGATGTTGGAGGCACCGTTCAGCCCCTGGTGCATTTCGGGAAGGGCGATGTGACTCATCGCTGGCCGGAGTTCCTGCCTGGAGGCGGAGCAGTGCTCTTCACGGCGGGGCGGAGTGGAATTACGCTCAGCAACGCGCAGATTGCCGCCCAGTCTATCGGGGCGGGCATACGGAGGGATTTGGTCCAAGGGGCGTCCAATCCGCGCTACGCGCTCTCTGGGCACTTGGTGTATGCGCAAGCGGGGAGTTTGATGGCCGTGCCGTTCGATCCTCAGCGCCTGGAGGTCACAGGCGCGGCAGTCCCCGTGGTGAATGGCGTCCTGCAATCTCCAACCACTGGAGCCGCCCAATACAGCATTTCGGCTACGGGATCGCTTGTTTACGTTCCAGGGGGCATTCAGGGAAGCCAGAGCAGGTTGGTTTGGGTGAATCGCAATGGAACGGAGCAGATTTTGGCGGCACCGCCGCGCTCCTACCGCTTCCCGCACCTCTCCCCCGATGGACGACGGGTCGCAGTGTCAATCATAGAACAGGAGTCTCAAACTTGGCTCTACGATCTCTCACGTGAGACGCTCTCCCGTTTTACGTTCGAGGGAGGTCAGAACTATAACCCGGTCTGGACGCCGGATGGGAAGAGGATCGCGTTTGAATCCAATAATGCGGGACCACTTAATATCTTCTGGCAATTGGCCGATGGCAGTGGAGGCCTTGAGCGATTGACAACCAGCCCATACATCAATGCTCCGGTCTCCTGGTCACCCGACGGACAACTGCTGGCCTTCGGGGAAATCAATCCCACGTCGGGACAAAACATCTGGGTTCTGCGAATGAAAGACCGCCAGGCGCTGCCTTTCCACCGAACAGGGTCCAATGAGAACGAGCCGCGTTTTTCGCCGGACGGGCGCTGGCTTGCCTATGTCTCGGACGAATCCGGCCGTGTTGAGGTTTATGTGCAACCTTATCCAGGCCCGGGTGGTAAGTGGCAGATTTCGACCGAGGGAGGGACCGAGCCGGTGTGGAACCCGAACGGGAAGGAGCTGTTCTACCGTAATGGTGACAAGATGATGGTCGTAGATATCTCGACCCAGCACGGTTTTACCGCCAGCACGCCCCGGATGCTCTTTGAAGGACGGTATGAACAACCTCCGGTCCCACTCCACAATTTCGATGTGTCACCCGATGGCCAGCGCTTCCTGATGCTCAAACCCGTCGAGCAGGAGCAGGCGGCGACGACACAAATCAACGTCGTGCTGAACTGGTTTGAAGAGTTGAAGCGCCGCGTGCCGGCAGGCGCAAAATGAACGAGATCGCTTGATGGATTACTCGCAATCATCCCCGACAAATTGGCTTTCCACCGGTTGTGTTTTGTGGCTAACAAGACTCCAGCCCAGGCTCGGAATAAAAATAGTGGACCCGAAAGCCCTCCTAAAGCATCCAAATAGTTAGAAGTGAAGGGAGGCGCAGTGCAAGACCAAGATTCCATCCCGGCTGGCGCCGTGCTCGACAAATGGTCCGAGGACCCGTGGACCAATGGCGTCCAGGTGGACCGAATGGAGGATATGGAGAAGTTGGTCATCCAGACCCGGAACAGCCTCTACGAAATCATTATCATCGACGGCCAGCACGGTGAAATCCTGGTTCGCGGCGGCCAGTTCTTTCCGGAATTGACTCCCGCCCGCCTCGCTGGTGCTACCCTCGGAGGCAGCTTCTGCAAAATGCGCGGAATTTATGCGGGCTTCCGAATGGAAATCAACGCGAACGGCAAGCGGACGGTGACCACACCTGTTGAATCCATCGGTGTTCTCGCTTCACTTTGAAAGATAGTTCACTAGATCCTTTTCGCTCTGACCCGATTCACAATGGAATGCAGGTTCTTGTAGCGCTGGCGTCTCGCCGGCGTTTTTGCGCTGCGTGGAGATCAGAAAAATCGCCGGCGAGACGCCGGCGCTACAAAACACCATCGCCACGCAGTTACGCGGGTCCAACGTTCTGATTCCCATCCAGAAACCAGGTCAGTAATCAAGTGGTTAATTCCGAAGACTAGAGTGTGGCCGAAGGAAGAATGTTGACGGACGGCTTGGCCTCGTCAACAATGCTGGCACCATGAAAACGACACTTTCGAGCAAGCTTGCCAACAAGAGGCTGGCCGTGCTGGGCGCCGGAAAGATCGGCGGGATTTTGCTGCGCGCGTTCCTCGAGCAGAAACTCGTGCAGCCGAAGCGCGTGCATGCCACGGTGCGTCACGCGGAGAAGGCGCGCTCGCTCGCCAAGCAGTTGGGCATCGTAGCTTCGACCGACAACCGCGCGGCGGCGCACGGCGCGGATATCATTCTGCTGGCCGTGAAGCCGCAAGCGGTGAAGGAAATTCTCGAAGAGATCAAGCCGGAGATGAAGCCGGGGAAGCTGATCGTCTCGGTGGTCGCGTCGGTTTCGACGCAGCTCATGGAAAAGCAACTGGGCATGGACTTGCCCGTGATTCGCGCCATGCCGAACACGCCCTGCGCGATCGGTTGCGGTATGACCGGCCTCGCCAAAGGCATTCACGCGGGCAAAGAGCATCTGGAAATTGCGCGGGCCATGTTCGAAGCCGTTGGGCGCGTCGTGGATGTGGACGAAAAACAAATTGACGCCGTGACCGGACTGTCCGCGAGCGGCACTGCGTTTATTTACATTATTCTCGAATCGCTCGCCGAAGGCGGCGTGAAGGTCGGCCTGCCTCGCGACGTCTCCACGTTGCTCGCGGCGCAGACCATGATGGGCGCGGCCCGAATGGTCCTAGATACTGGCGATCATCCCGCGCTGTTGAAAGATGCCGTAACCACGCCCGCAGGCTCTACAATGGATGGCATCCTCGAACTTGAGGACGGCAAACTACGCGTGACCTTGATCAAGGCCGTCATGAAAGCCACGCAGCGCGCCAAGGAATTAATCGTTGAATCTTAGTTCTCGAGCTGCATCGATGGTTTCAGTTTCAAAATTACGACGTCCAATCGCACAGGAGGATTACAAAAATGCTACGGAAAGCTTCGGCAGTGTGGAACGGGTCGCTCAAGGAAGGGAAGGGAAAAATCTCCACGGAGAGCAAGGTGCTCTCCAATGCGCAGTATTCTTTTTCAACACGATTTGAGGACGGCATCGGCACGAACCCCGAGGAGTTGATCGCCGCGGCTCATGCGGGATGCTTCAGCATGGCGCTTTCCGCGCAGCTGGGCAACGCGGGGATTACACCGGAGTCGATCGAAACCACCGCGGCCGTCACACTCGAAAAAGTGGAAGCTGGGTTTACGGTCACGAAGGTTCATCTCGATGTGACCGCCAAAATTCCAGGCGCGAATGCCGCGTCTTTTGAAAAAGCGGCGCAAGACGCCAAGGCGGGATGCCCCATCTCGCGCCTGCTCAAGGCCGAAATCACGATGACCGCCAGGCTTGCTGGCGAGCGCGCGTCGAGCGCCTAACTTTCAGTCGCCCGAAAAATGATGTCGGTTACTTGTGGAGAAGGGGCTTTTCGTGGCGCCGGCGATTCGCCGGCGATTTTACGGGGCTCCGCCAGCGAGCGAGAAAACCGCCGGCGGGACGCCGGCGCCACCTGCGACCTTCCCGGATCATAGCTCACGTAAGGTGGAACGAGAACCAGCGCCCCAGGGCGATAATGCCCAGCCACAGGGCTATCGAAAACGTGCCGTAAATTCG
>JBGQJJ010000072.1:0-9733 GCA_041498955.1 Terriglobia bacterium | reverse complement strand
TTGCGGGCTTGGGTTTCGGCGGTGACCAGTCCTCCAACGCCACAGTCTCGAAAAGCTGCGCTTCCCGCGTGATCCATACGGCAATGTCCTGCTGGGTTTTGGTCGAGGGATTCTTGAACCGAATGCCAACTTCCTTATGTGATGCACTCAGCCAGACCAGCTCGCCCGCGAGATCCACATTCAGCCCGGAACCACGAAGTCGTAGATTAAGAGTGGAGTTCTTTTCGACAGTCAACTCCCTCGCTGTATGAAAAGCGACCCCATTGATCCCGAGGTTGACGACGACGCCGCCGTTGTCGGAGCTGAGTTGAGCATAAATAATGGAAGACGGTCTATGCCGCGGGTGGCGGCGGCGCTCGAATGGGCGAGCGTCACTTCTGGAAGAACTGACTGGGTACACAAATTCCCCCGGCGTTCCATTGGGGGACGAAGGTACCTTTGGAAGCTTCTGACACTAATTGTAACCCTCCGAGCAAACTTCCACAAGACCCAGTCATTGGGAGGCATGGACCCCCATTTTGGTCGAAACTGTTCGCGTTGGCGTGGCGAAACGATACCGTGGGGTCTCATTCGTTTCTCCGGATATTCACTCCTATTTCATCTGTCTGTCACACAATCTGATTATGCTCGCCCTGCCGTGAAACTCGATTGAAGGCGGAGCAATGGCGACCCCGATTTCCAAAATACAGACGATCTATCAGGACGTACTGGCCAATTACCTGATTTCCATGGCGCGCACGGTGGAAAGCAGCGTGGGATGCGCCCTGGACGCGCTGTTGCGTCCCAATCTGGAGGCCGCAACGGAGCTTTCAAGCAAAGTGTTTCTGGTCGAGCCGCGCGTCAACGAAATGGAAATTTTGATCGACGACCACGCCGTGCGGATGCTGCGAACCGGGCTGCTCGATGAAGACGAAATCCGGCGCGTCGTCTCCTCCCAGAAAATCGCCAACGACCTCGAACGCATCGGCGATCTGGCCGTGAATATTTCCGAGCGGGGGATTTCGCTCGCGGGAATGAATGTCACCGAGACCCCGCGCGACCTCGAACCGATGGCCGGCGAAGTCCGCGGAATGCTGGGGCGCAGCCTGGGCGCGCTGATTTTTCGCAATGTGGTCCTGGCCGGCGAAGTGCTCGAGGCGGACGATGTGGTGGACCGCTATCGCGACCAGATTTTCGAGCACTTGCTCAACCGAATGACCGAAGACGGCCGGCAGGCCGCGCCGCAGCTTCAATTCGTGCTGGCCACGCGGTATCTGGAGCGCATCGCGGATCACTCCACGAACATTGCCGAGGACATTATTTTCTGGGTTCGGGGCCTCGACGTGCGTCACGGGCGCACCCGGATGGTTATTGAGGAAGCCAACTATCCGGAGAAGAGAAGGTAAATTGCGCCGCACAATTTTGGTGCAGAACAGCGACCTTCGTGTTGCAACCCCACCCCGGGCCGGCGCTCCCCTGGCGTCGGCCCATCTCCCCTTTCTTTGTAGCAGGCACATAACAGGGCAGTTATAAGGATTCGTCGATTTTATGCCGGCCTCACTCCCTTGTAACACGGCTGTAACAATTCAGGGTCACAATTCCATACGACTTCCAGGAGAAAAAATGAGAATCGTAAAAGTGCTGACTGTGCTTGCAGTTCTGCTGGCAGTTGCCACGTTTGCCACTGCCGCGGGGCAAATCTTGTTGAACGCCGCTGGCGCGACGTTCCCCTATCCGATTTATTCCAAGTGGTTCGATCTGTATCACACTTCCCATTCCAACGTGCAGATTAACTATCAATCGATCGGTTCCGGCGGCGGGATCCGCCAATTGCTGGATAAGACTGTTGATTTCGGCGCGTCCGACGGCCCGATGAATGACGAACAGCTTAAGCAGGCTAGTGTGCCGATTCTGCACTTCCCGACTGTTTTGGGCGCGGCGGTTCCCAGCTATAACGTGCCGGGCGTGCAGGTGGATTTGAATTTCACGCCGGAAGCGCTTTCTGGAATCTTCCTTGGCAAGGTGACAAAGTGGAACGATCCGGCCATTACTTCGGCGAACCCGGGTGTGAAATTGCCAGGTGATGACATCGTGGTTGTGCACCGGTCCGACGGCAGCGGCACGACCTATATCTGGACCGACTATCTTTCCAAGATCAGCCCGGAATGGCAACAAAAAGCGGGTAAGGCTACTTCCGTGAAGTGGCCCGTCGACGGCCTTGGCGGGAAGGGTAATGAAGGCGTGTCCGCGTTGATTCAACAAACACCTGGTTCGCTTGGCTACGTCGAGCTGATCTATGCGATCCAAAACCATATGCCTTATGGGAAAGTCAAGAATTCTTCGGGCATCTTCGTGAAGGCGGACCTGGCCAGCGTTTCGACGGCGGCAGCGGCGGCGGCGAAGTACATCCCGGACGATTTCCGCGTTTCGATCACGAATCCGGAAGGGAAAGCGGCCTATCCAATCGCCAGCTTCACCTGGCTGCTGATTCCCTCGAAGTTCTCTGACCCCGCAAAGCGCGATGTCGTGAAGGACTTCCTGAAGTGGGCGCTGACCGACGGGCAGCAGTATGTAGAAGGCCTTTCCTATGCGAAACTGCCGAAGGAAGTTGTCGCCAAGGAATTGAAAGCGATCGCGCAGATTCAGTAAATGTTTGAGCCGGGAAGGCGAACGCAACGAAATGGCCACCACACCGAAAGCGGCAACGCCTACGGAGTTCATAGCAACGCCTCGTTCGTTTCTGCGGCGGTGGACCGGCGCGGATGAAATCGCGCATCTCATCACGCTGATTGCGGCGGCGATGCTTCTGCTGATTGCAGCCCTTCTGGTGTATCAGCTTTGGATTCATTCGGCGGAATCGCGGGCCAGGTTCGGATGGAGTTTCTTCGTCACAAAGACCTGGGACCCGGTGGCGGGCGATTTCGGGGCGCTGCCATTCATTTACGGTACGCTCGTGACTTCGGCGGTGGCGTTGCTGATCGCCGTGCCTCTCGGTGTGGGCGCTGCAATATTTCTCGCCGAACTTGCTCCGCCGAAGCTTTCTTCCTCTCTCACGTTTGTGAGCGATTTGCTCGCGGCGGTACCCAGCGTGATTTACGGATTGCTCGGTGTTTTTCTGCTGGTGCCGCTGATGCGAACCAACATCCAGCCGGCGCTTAAGAAGTCGTTGGGATTCCTGCCCTTGTTCAAGGGGCCCGCGTACGGGGTCGGATTCCTGACGGCGGGAATTGTCCTGGCGATTATGATCGTGCCGTTTGTGCTCTCGGTTTCGCGCGAAGTGCTCCTGGCGGTCCCGCGCGACCAGCGCGAAGCCGCCTTGGCTCTCGGAGCGACCAAGTGGGAATCCACTTGGAAAGTGGTGGTGCCAGCGGGCAGGATCGGGATTTTCGGGTCCGTGTTCCTCGCGCTGGCCCGCGCGCTGGGCGAAACCATGGCCGTCACCATGGTCATCGGCAACAATCCCAAGATTGCCGCATCGCTTTTTACTCCGGGCTATTCGATCGCCGCGGTGTTGGCCAATGAATTTTCCGAGGCGACGGGCAATCTGTACTTGAGCGCGCTGATTGAACTCGGGCTGGTGCTGTTCTTGCTTACGTTTGTGTTGAACGGTCTCGCGCGCCTCCTGATCCTCATCACCACGGCGCGCGGCAGCGGGGTGCTCCCCACATGAGCGTGCGGCTGGCCTGGAGAAAATCGCTCAACGTCTTCATGCTTTCGCTCACTGGACTGTGCGCGCTGCTCACCGTGTCGGCCCTGTTTTTTATTCTTGGCTACTTGATCTGGAATGGCGGAAAAGATTTGTCGTGGAGTTTCTTCACGCGTCTTCCCGCGCCGGTCGGCGAAGTGGGCGGAGGCATGGCCAATGCGATTCTGGGCAGCCTGAAACTCCTGTTGCTGGCGGCGCTGTTTGGCGTTCCCATCGGGCTTTTGGGCGGCGTGTACCTGGCGGAATTTGGCGGCAGGACGGTGCCGTTCCTGGTACGGTACACGGCGGACCTGATGAACGGCGTGCCGTCGATCGTCATGGGCATTTTTGCGTATGCCCTCTTGGTGATGCCGATGCATCACTTCTCGACGCTGGCCGGCGGAATCGCCTTGGGGATCATGGTGATTCCCACGGTCCTGCGCAACACCGAGAGTTTTTTGCGGGATGTGCCGCGCGCGCGGCGCGAGGGCTCTTTTGCGCTGGGCGCAAACAAGTGGCGGATGGTCGCCACGGTCGTGCTGCCGGCTGCTTCGCGCGGCATCCTGACCGGCGTTTTGCTGGCGCTGGCCCGCGTCGCGGGAGAGACGGCGCCGCTGCTGTTCACCGCGTTCGGCAATCGCTATTGGAGCCCCGGCTGGATGCAGCCGACGTCGTCGCTTCCGGTTATAATCTATACTTACGCCACCGGTCCCTACGAAGACTGGCACCGGCAGGCGTGGGCTGCGGGACTCGTGCTGCTTGGACTGGTGCTCATAACGAACATTTTGGTTCGCGCGTTTTTGACGCGCGGTACCGCATATGAGAGGTCTTGACGATGAATTCCGCCTTCCCACTCATGGCGAATTCGGGGGTTGCCGCGGCGTCCTCCACGGATAGGACAACTGCGCATACACCCGCTATGACTAGCTCAGGCGCCAACACGCTGCGAATGAAAGTCACGAAGGTCGATTTCTACTATGGCAAGAATCACGCCCTGCACAATGTGTCCATGGACGTGGCCACCAACCGCGTCACGGCGATGATCGGACCCTCGGGCTGCGGCAAGTCCACGTTGTTGCGAACGCTGAACCGGATGCACGAAACGCTGCGCCACACGCGCCTGGAGGGGGAAATTGCCCTGGACGGCGTGAATATCCTGACGCTGGATGTCACCAAGTTGCGCCGGATGGTGGGCATGGTGTTTCAAAAGCCCAACCCGTTCCCCAAGTCGATCTATGAAAACGTGGCCTACGGCTTGCGGATCAATGGACATAAGGGACGCCTGGACGACGCGGTGGAGAAGAGCCTGCGCCGCGCCGCTCTGTGGGACGAAGTGAAGGACAAGCTGAACAAGTCCGCCTACGCGCTCTCCGGGGGCCAGCAGCAGCGTTTGTGCATCGCCAGGGCGCTGGCAGTCGATCCCGAGGTGCTTTTGCTGGATGAGCCGTGTTCCGCGCTGGACCCGGTGAACACCGCGAAGATCGAGGAGCTTTTGTTCGAATTGAAACCGACCTGCACGCTGGTGATCGTCACCCACAACATGCAGCAGGCGGCGCGCGTGAGCGATTCGACCGCTTTCATGCTGAACGGCGAGCTGATCGAGTTTTCACCGACCGGGCATATGTTTACGACGCCCTCGGACCCCCGCACCGAGGCGTACATCACCGGCCGCTTTGGATGAGGCTTGTTGAAACCTCGGGCACGGTGTAGCTTTAGCCATCGAGAGGACGTAGAGAATGGAACGCCATTTCGAACGCGATTTGGAAGAGCTGAAAGAACGGCTGCTGTGGATGGGCAGCCTGGCCGAGCGATCCGTGCATCAGGCGGTTCATGCGGTGCTCGATGCGGACGATAAGCTCGCGCAGACCGTCCTCAAGGAAGAAAACGCTATCAACGAACTGCAGATTGAGATTGATGACCGCGTGGTGCAATTGCTCGCTTTGCAGCAGCTCATGGCCGCCGACCTCCGCTTCGTTCTGGCCATTGCCCGCATCAACAACGATCTGGAAAGAATCGGCGACCAGGCGGTGAACATCGCGCAATCGGCGATGCGCATCGTGCGCCACCCGCGCGTAAAGCCCTATGTGGATCTGCCGCGGATGGGCGAGCTGGCCGAAAAAATGATGCGCGACAGCCTCGATTCGCTCGTGCGCCGCGATATTGAACTGGCCCGCTCGGTGCTCTCCCGCGACGACCAGGCGGACCAGCTCCGCGACCAGATTTTCCGCGAACTGCTCAGCTACATGATGGGAGACTCTTCCGTCGTATTTCCCGCGTTTGAGCTGATCCTGGTGGCCAAGAATCTGGAGCGCATCGCCGACCACGCCACGAACATCGCCGAGGACGTGATCTACATGGTCGCGGGAAGCGACGTGCGCCATCCCGCGGTCGACCGCAATCCCGCCTGAGCTGCGCCGTCACTTTACGGAAGATCGAGAAGCAAGAAATCCGCCGGGGTCGCACCATGATCCGGCGCCGCGGCGAGTTGCAACTCGCGTTCGCTCGAGACCCGCGCCTGGTCTCCCGCAGCGAGTGTCTCGCTGTTGAGCTGCAGATTTCCGTTGATCACGAAAATGTAAGCGCGGCGGCCCTGCCCGAGTTTGTGTGTGACCGCTTGGCCGGGCGCCAGGAGGGAGGTGTAGATCGTCGCGTCCTGGTGAATCTGCACGGCGGTCGAACTGGTGTTTCCGTTCTTGGTGGCGGGCACGGCGATCGGGAGCAGCCTTCCGCTCCGGTCGGACAGGGAATAACTCTTTTGCTCCCACGACGGCCGCAGATGTTGGACGGCCGGCATGATCCAGAGCTGGATCAAGTGGACGGGGTCCTTTTCCGAAGGATTGAACTCGGAGTGGCGGACACCGGTTCCCGCGCTCATGCGCTGGATTTCGCCGGGGCGAATGACGCCGGTATTGCCGAGGTTGTCTTTGTGTTCGAGCGCGCCCTTGATGACGTAGGTGACGATTTCCATCTCGCGGTGGCTGTGCAGCGGAAAGCCGCCGGCGGGGGCGACCGTGTCATCGTTAAAAACGCGCAGGGGCCCAAAATTCATGTTATCGGGGTCATGATAGGTGTCAAATGAGAAATGCCAGTTGGTGCTAAGCCAATCGGTTTCAAGGTGATAGCGGTCCTTCGAGCGAATGGTTTGGATCATGGTGGTTTCTCCCGGACATGCCAGGGTTCCCGGCTCCGTTACTCTTTCTGACAATACTTTAGATGCAACGACTGGGAATTCGACGCAACCGCGAGGCCTGCCGGGGCATCTTTCCAGTTGGGGGGGATTTGGTGCAATACCCCTCCCGCAAAATGCAAACTTAGTGTAGATTCCTCTGTGCCGCTTTTCGAAAGAGCGGAAGCCGTCATGAATCCAACCAAACCTGGGACGCAGGTTGCAGACGAAGGGACCACCCGCATGAGCCGGGACACTCTATCCATTACCGATAACCGCACGGGAAAAGCCTATGAAGTTCCGATCAAGAACGACACGATCCGCGCCACCGATCTGCGCCAAATCAAGGTGAAACCCGATGATTTCGGGATGATGAGCTACGACCCGGCCTTCAACAATACGGCCTTGTGTCAGAGCAAGATCACGTACATCGACGGCGACAAAGGCATCCTGCGATACCGCGGCTATTCCATCGAGGAACTGGCCGAGAAAAGCACCTATCTCGAAACGGCTTATTTGATTTTGCATGGCGAGCTGCCCACCCGCTCACAACTGGAAGATTGGACCTACAACATCACGCACCACACCTTCATCCACGAGTCGGTGAAGAAATTCCTGGACGGGTTTCATTACGACGCCCATCCGATGGGCATGATGATCTCGGCCATTGCGGCGCTTTCCACGTTTTATCCCGAGGCGAAGAACATCTTCAACAAGGAGTCGCGCCAAAAGCAGACCTACCGCTTGATCGGGAAGATGCCGACGCTCGCGGCGTTTTCCTACCGGCACAGCCTGGGCATGCCGTTTGCCTATCCGGACAACGAGTTGAGTTACACCGGCAATTTCCTGAACATGCTGTTCAAAACGTCGGAGCTGAAGTACCGCCCGAACCCGACGCTCGAGCACGCGCTGGACATCCTGTTTATTTTGCACGCGGACCACGAACAGAACTGTTCGGCGAACGCGATGCGCTGCGTCGGCAGTTCGCACGTGGACCCGTTTTCGGCGACGGCCGCGGCGACCGCGGCGCTGTACGGCCCGCTGCACGGAGGCGCGAACGAAGAAGTTCTCCGCATGCTGCTGGAGATCGGCTCGCTCGCCAACGTGCCCGCGTACATCAAACGCGTGAAGGCCGGCGAAACCAAACTGATGGGCTTTGGCCACCGCGTCTATAAGAATTACGACCCGCGCGCGCGCATCATCAAGCACGTGGCCGACGGCGTTTTTGAAATCATGGGCCGCAATCCGCTGCTGAACATCGCGCTGGAATGCGAGCGCATCGCCCTGGAGGACGACTATTTCGTCTCGCGCAAGCTGTATCCCAACGTTGATTTTTATACCGGGCTGATCTATCAATCCATGGGCTTCCCGGTGACCATGTTCCCCGTGCTGTTCGCGATTCCGCGCACCAGCGGCTGGATCGCGCAGTGGGAAGAGATGCTGCTCGACCCCGAGCAGAAAATCGCCCGTCCGCGCCAGGTGTATTTGGGCCACGACCTGCGGCCGTACACGCCGCTCGACAAAAGAAGCCAGGACTAGTGGCACACGCTTCAGCCTGTGGGGTTTGGTCCATCCAAGGTCAAAACCCCACAGGCTGAAGCGTGTGCCACTTAGGCGGCGCCCGAAAAACAGCTTCCTCTAACTACTTCTTCTTCGGCGGATATTTGTCGATTGATTTTTTGACCATGTCGTCGAGCTTGCCTTGGATCTTGGTGGCGTCGCTTTTTTCCTCCGCGGCGATGGCGCGCCAGATGAGCGAACGCGTCGTCGGATCGCGCAGATCGATGACCAACGTTCCCTCGGCGTAAGGCACCCTGACGTAGCGCGTACCCCGTCCATACCATCCGGCAGGGTAAGCCTCGATCTCGGTTTTGCGTGCGGCGCCGAACGTGTAGCGCACGTTGAGATCGGACGTTCCGCTCGTCACCAGGGTGAGACCCTTCGCGGTGAGATCGTTTTGGATGTCCGCCTCGATTTGCTTCTTGACGAGCGGGCTGTTCAAGGCGGGATTTCCGCTGCTCAACTGGCCGTCGCGAATCGCGAATGTCTTGTATTTCGTGAAGTCGATGGACTGGTCGAACTCCATCGTGATTTTCTGCGCCCGCGCCCCTTGCGCAGCGAGCAACGCAAGGACGAACAACGCCAGCCCCCGCAGCGCACCCGGGGGCAGATGCTGGACCTGCTTTCGCGTGCGTTTCCAATCGAATAGCTGAGACACGGCTCACCTCCGCGTAAAGTCCGGGGTAGTGTATCAGGGCCGGGCGGGGTTCGAGTAGCACAGCCACTCTTGGCTGTGCGCCTTTGTTAAGTGCTGCAAAAACCACACAGCCAAGAGTGGCTGTGCTACTAAAACCGGCCCCGAACGGACTTTTTCCGCAGCCTCTTCAGCCTGTGGGGTTTCGGTTATCCATTTCATAAACCGTGTCTCAAATCCATTAAGAGGTCTTCACTCCGTGAGTGCATGAGAGCCTATAATAGGCTATGCGCAATACGGAATTTCCCTTCGACGCGTCGACCGGCGAGCGCCGCACGATGATTGAGACGCAGATTCGCAAGCGCGGTGTGTCCTCGCCGCGCGTTCTCGAAGCGATGGCCGCCGTGCCGCGCCACGAGTTTGTCCCTTTCAAATTCCGGGACGATGCCTATGCCGATAAGCCGTTGCCGATCGGCGAGGGACAAACAATCTCGCAGCCATACATGGTCGCGGCCATGACGGAGGCGCTCGAACTCACCGGCTCCGAGCGCGTGTTGGAAATCGGCACGGGCTCGGGCTACCAGGCGGCGGTGCTTTCGCTGCTGGTACGCCAGGTCATCAGCGTGGAAAACCACACGTCGCTGGCGCTTGCCGCGCAGGAACGGCTGACGAATTTGGGCTACGCGAACGTCCACGTTCACAACGGGGA
>JBGQJJ010000071.1:0-9769 GCA_041498955.1 Terriglobia bacterium | reverse complement strand
GTGGCGGGTCCTCCACCGGATTTTCAGTTTGAGTTGCGTCGTGACGATTTGCCGCCGGAAGCGCTCAGCCTGGAAGGCTTCAATCCGATTCTGGCCAATTTTTATAGCGAGGAGAAGCTCGACGAGCTCTGGAAATTCTATCAGAAGGATTACGAAGGCGGCGTGGAGAGCCTGCGCGCTCCCATTTCCGACCTCGTTTTCACGGTTTCCAATTATCTTCGCGAAATCATACGTTCCAACAGCCGTCGGACGTTTTCGGTTTATGTCGAACCTCTCGCCGGCGGCAAGACCATCTTCAAAACGTTTGGCGACCAGTACGCGCTGGTTGTCCGGCCCAGCACGGATCCGCCGATGGACGACATTCGCCATGCGTTTCTGCATTTTCTCCTCGATCCGATCGCGATCCGCTACCGCGTCCAGGCTGCCCGGGCTTCGCCGCTGCTCGAGTACGCTGCGCGCGCGCCGCTGCTCCCGGTGGATTTGCGCGACGATTTTTCCGGTTTCTTTGACGAATGCCTGATCCGCGCGGTGGAACTTCGATTGCGCCGCCTATCCCCGGGGGAATTGACTTCGGCCATCGACCAGGCGGAAGGCAGCGGATACGTTCTGGTCCGTCCCATTTATGCGGGGCTTTCCGGATTTGAGAAATCGGAACCGGCGATGGGGTATTATCTGCCGGATCTGATCAAGGGAATCGATGTGGAAGCGGAACAACGCCGGTTGCGCGGCGTGAAATTCGCGGATGCGGCGCCGGCGGATAACGCTCCGCCGGAAAATACCCAACTGGCGGCGAAGCCGGCAGCCTCTTCAGATCCGCTGGATGACGATCTGGCGGAAGGGCAGCGGCAGATTTCAGCACGCAACGGCGCCGCGGCTGCGGCGTCCTTTGAACGAGTGCTCGCGTCGCATCCGGAGGATGAGCGTGCCACCTATGGCCTGGCCGTGGCGTCCGCGCTTCAGGGCAAGCCGGAACAGGCGCGCGAACTATTTACGAAAGTGATCGCGGCCGCGCAGAATCCGCTGGCCGGTCCGGGCGCGCATTCCGATCCCTCGAATCTTTCCTGGTCGCATATTTATCTGGGAAGAATGTACGATGTGGAGGGGAAGCGGGACCTGGCCGTGTTGGAGTATCGCGCGGCGCTGGCGGTTGCGGGCGCGCCGGACTCGGCGCGGACCGCGGCGCAACACGGGATCGAGACGGGGTATAAGACGCCGTCTCGCGATCGGCAGTCGGACGGTAAGTCGTAATTTTATTCCGCGCTGCCCGCTGCGTGGCAGTGTGCAGCGAGCAGCGCGGGGCAACACGCAATCCACTCGGAGCGTCCGTTCGATCTCCGAGAATTATTCACGCGGAGGAGATTTCTATCATGACGGCAAAGTTATTCAGGTGGTGGGTGGCACTCCTAGGTCTTACCGTTGCATTTTCAGTAGCGGCGGGGGCTTCCGGCGCTCAATACGGTTCAGCGCCATCCCCAATGCCAGCGCAAATACCCTCGCAGAATACGCCGGCGCCAAAAGATTCGGGAAAGGGGCCGAAAATCAATAAGGCGGAGGAAGCCGCCTACAAAAATGTTTTAGCGGCACAAGGCGGCGATCCGGCCATGCAGATCCAGGTCGGGGAGGATTTCATCACTAAATTTCCAATGAGCAAGTATGTCGGCGGAGTCTATGGCATGTTGACCACCGCGTATTACACCACTGGAAATACGGATAAGATGTTTGCCGGGGGAGCCAAGGCGCTCGAACTCAATCCCGATAACGTGGATGTGCTGGCCCTAATGGCGATGGCGATACCGCGGCGCGTAAAAGCAAATACACCGGACGGCCCGCAGCAGTTACAGAAAGCCGAAGTGTATGCGCACCATGCCATCGAATTGATTCCGGCCCTGGCGAAACCGGAGGCGGTCGACGATGCCTCGTTCGAGAAGGCCAAAAATGATAAGCTCGCGCTGGCTCACAGCGGGTTGGGCCTGCTCGCCATCAACCATCAGAAATTCGAGGATGCCCGGACCGAATTGACGCAGGCCGTGCAACTCGCCTCGAGTCCCGATCCGGTCGACTACTACTTGCTGGGCAACGCCGATGCGCAAGCCAGCTACATGAATGGCGCCATCGCCGCTTACGAAAAATGCGCCGCTTCCGGGCCGCTCGTGACCACGTGCAAGGCTCGCGAGGATGCCATGAAGAAAGACGTGGCTTCGGGAACGAAGTTGAGCAGGGACTGAGCTGGAAATTATGACGTTCACCGAGATCGCGGAATTGGAGTCACTTCTGGGCCACCAATTCCGCGATCACCGATGGCTTCACCAGGCGTTAATGCACAGCTCCCGCCTCCCGGAACGCGCGGAGCAAGAACCCGTCGAGAGCAACGAGAAACTGGAATTTCTCGGAGACGCCGTCCTCGAACTGGTGGTAAGTGAGGAACTGGTTCGGGAATTCCCGGACTGGAGCGAGGGACAGCTCTCCAAGAGCCGGGCGCGTTTGGTCAACGCCACGGCGATTTCTCTTTCCGCCCAACGCCTCGGTTTGGGCAAGTACTTGCTCCTCGGCCGCGGAGAAGAGAAAACCGGCGGGCGAACCAAGCCGGCGCTTCTGGCGGACGCGTACGAAGCCCTGATCGCGGCGGTTTATCTGGATGGCGGGCTGGAAGCGGCCCGTGGATTCGTGCGGCGCTCTCTCGTGGAGGGAGAGATCGCGGTCGAGGCCGAGCGCCTGGGCCACACCGACCACAAGTCCGCGCTCCAGGAATTCTTGCAATCGCGGGGAATGACGCCGGGCAGCTATCATGTGATTGCGGAGAGCGGTCCGGATCATCAGAAAACGTTTCGCGTCGAGGTTCGGATCGCCGGGCAGGTGACCGCGATGGGTTGCGGGAGAACGAAAAAAGAAGCGGAGCAATCCGCTGCGATTGCGGCCCTGATACAATTGGGAGCCGAGGAGAACTGAGGAACGAAGTGACGTCTGAAACCGTACAAGCCGTGGAAGCGCGCGAAGCAGCGGCGGCGCATCGCGCGGAATCGCATCCGGCCACGGTGCGCGAGTACATCGAATCGCTTCTGGTTACGGTGATCCTGGCGCTGTTTGGCACGACGTTCATCGTCCAGGCGTTCAAGATTCCGTCGCAATCCATGGAGCCGACGCTGCTGGTCGGCGATCATCTCCTCGTGAATAAATTCATATTCGGCGGGCGCGGACATTGGTACGACCATCTTCTCCCGTATCGCGAAATTCGCCGCGGGGATATTATCGTTTTCAAATTTCCGTTTCAGGATCACCCGCATTACGTCAAGCGCGTGATTGGAATTCCCGGCGACCGCGTCAAGATCGTGGACCAGCAGGTTTACGTCAACGGCAAGCGGAGCAACGAGCCGTACATCGTCCGCGACCCTGCCGCGCCGTACGATCCGTTCGGAGACAACTTTCCGCCGCGCAGTCCGCAATACCTCCAGGCCAACATGCAGCCGGAATGGTCGGACGAAATTTTTCAGTACATTCACGACGGCGAAATTGTAGTCCCTCCGGGAAGGTACTTCGCCATGGGCGATAATCGCGACCATAGCTGGGACAGCCGCTTTTGGGGATTCGTGGATCGCGACGCCGTCATGGGCCGCCCAGTGGTAATTTACTGGTCCGTGGTGGGCGATGAGGGCTCGGACCGCAATGTGAACTCCTGGCTCCTGAATTTCCTCGATACCGTTCTGCATTTGCCGTCGCGGACGCGCTGGTCGCGGATGCTGCGTGAAGTGCACTGACGCGGCGCTTTTCTTCTTTCCCGCCTTTTGCCACAATTCCTGAATACGCCATGACCAAGCGAAAGTGGCTGCGTGCGGTTCTGATCGGCGGCGTGCTGCTCCTCGCCGCGAGCGCCGGATTTTCCCGCGCCCTGCGGGCCAGCGCCGCGCGCCGCTACTTGATCGCGCACCTCGCGGCCAGCTTTGGCCGCCCCGTCGATGTTTCCTGGTTCGATTTCAGTTTGCTCGATGGCGCGAGAATCCAGGCGCATTTCGTCAGCGTCGCGGATGATCCGCACTTCGGCAACGAATATTTCCTGCGCGCGGATACGCTCACTGCCGGCCTGCGATGGACGGCCTTGTTCGCCGGACGCTTTGAGTTTGGTTCCGTTTCGCTGTCGCGGCCAAGCTTGAACTTGGCGCGCGACACCGAGGGCCGTTGGAATATCGAGCGCTGGCTGCCTCCCGCTCCGCAGCCCGTTGCGCGCCCCGGCTTTGTGGGTCCGCTGGCCCCGGCGCGCGATGCGCGGGCGTCGCGCCCTTACCGAATTGACGTGGACGGAGGGCGCATCAATTTCAAGCAGGGGGACAACAAGAGTCCCTTCGCACTGGTCGATGTTTCGGGCCGCGTCGAGCAGAATGGCGCGGGCCGCTGGCAACTTGACCTGGAAGCCCGTCCGATGCGCGCGGGCGTCGTGTTGCAAGATATCGGCACGCTCGGTTTGCGCGGTTCGATTGCCGGGACGACCGCGCGTCTTCAGCCGGCCGAGCTCAATCTGACCTGGCGCGCCGCGTCCCTGGCCGATACGTTGCGTCTCGTCCGGCAGAATGACTCCGGAATCCGCGGCCAGCTTGCCGTCGATCTCAATGCGCGCATCGCTCCTCTGGAATCTTCTCCTGTTCGCGGAGCGGATTCCGGCGGGGCGCAATGGTCCATTTCCGGAGTGGCGCGATTGAGCGGCATGCACGGGTGGAGACTCCCCGGGCGTGGCACGGATCCCGCGGCGAACCTTTCCGTGGAGGTGAACTGGCGGCTCGGCGAGCGGCGCGCGGAAATTCGGAAGCTGCTGGTGGAAATGCCGGGGTCGCGCCTCCAGGGGATCGGTGATTTGGATTGGGCGCACGGGCTTCAGCCTCGACTGCGCATCGAGTCCTCCACACTCGCGCTCGGAGATGTCCTCTCCTGGTATCGAGCCTTGCGGCCCGACGTCGCGGAGGATCTTCGGGCGGATTGCGCCCTCGGCTTGGATTTGAAGCTGGGCGGATGGCCCATCCAACTTCAGCAAGGCACGATCACCAGTGTTGGCGGAACGCTGACGGCCAAATCGTTGCCCGTGCCGCTAAAGATAGGCGCCCTGAAAGCGAGCGTATCGCGCGAAGGAATCGATTTTGCGCCAACTGAGATTTCCTTGGCCTCCGCCGCATCCGTGGGTGTGCAGCGTGACGACACACCGGTTGGCAGCGCGCCTCAGAATTCCTTTGTAATGCGAGGATCCCTTTTTCCCCGGGCAGATGGCGTGTTTCGTTGGCCTCTGGATTGGATTTTTTCCATCGAAGGCGCGACCCCGCGCGTGCAGGATTGGCTGGCTCTAACCGGCGCGCTCGCGCAACCCATTAATTCGGGATGGACCGCCGCGGGCGGCCTTGCCGTCAAGATGCGCGGAGTTCATCGCGCGATCTCGCCGCCGGCCCCGTGGCTTGGGACCATGGATTTTCTTGGCCTGGCCTTGAGTCCCGCGTACGTCAATCAGCCGGTGCGCTTGGCCAAAGCTCACGTCGAATTTGCGCCGTTGCAGAGGAACATCACGGTTTCCGCGGCGGAGGCATTCGGCGCGGTCTGGCATGGCTCGATTGCCCGGAAATATTCGGACCAGCAATGGACATTCGACCTGTCCGCGGACCGTCTTGACGCCGCGGACTTGGACCGCTGGCTCGGCCCGCGCGCCAGGCCGGGCTTCCTGGCGCGATTCACCGGTTCCAATTCCACCGTCGCTGCCGCCCCGCTTGCCGACGCTGTCGTCACCCGGCTCGCGGCGCGCGGGCGTCTCCGCGCCGGTGCGATCGACATACCGCCGATGCGTATCGAGCAATTCGACGGCGAAGCGGAACTCGATGGACGAACGGTCCGAATCCGGAAGGCCCAGGCCGATCTTTTTGGCGGAACAATTTCCGGCTCGTTCGACGCGCAACTCTTGCCCGATCCTTCCTATGAATTTCAGGGCCGCTTCGACCGTGTGGACCTTGCCCGGCTGGGACGCGCCGTGTCTTTCTTGAATAGCCGAATCGCAGGAAACGCATCCGCCGCGCTCACCCTATCCGCGCACGGCATTGGCCGCCAGAATTTGGTCGGCTCGATGCAAGGGCAGGGAACCGTGAATGGTCGAAATGCCTCGCTGAGCGGTCTCCATCTCTCCGGCGTTTTTCCGCGGGACAATCTGGACACCGCGCCGGACACGTTCTCCTCCGTTCAAGGAACGTATCGCATCCAAAACAAGGGCGTCGATCTAGCGAATTTTGTGTTGGACAATTCTCGAGGGCGATTCCAAGCGGAAGGGCGAATCGATTTCTCTCATGCCCTGAACATTCGATTCCATCCCGCAATTTTCCAGGCCGCGACGGTTCCTGCCTCCGCGTCGCCGCCAGGTTTTCTCCTGGGCGGCACGATCGAGACCCCGAAGCTGGTCCTTCCGACTGCCGCTCCCAAGCCGGCATCACAGCCCCATTCCCGTTAGAGAATGGTAGGACAGGCTTCAGCCTGTCGCCTTTATGCCAAGGATTGCTAACAGCAACGCGACAGGCTGAAGCCTGCCCTACTCGTACGCCATCCGCTCCGGCCGCGTTGCAACCGACGATGCCGCGGCTTACTATCGAAATGTGGAAAGCACTTGTGCATTCCTGAGCGATCACCGGCTGCTCGTGCGGCACGCGGCTGCGCTTTGCTTGCTATTGCTGGCGATTTCGCAGTGCGCTCGCGCTCAAAGTAGCGCCCCGAAAAAATTGCCTCCGGCGCGGGACCTAAAGGGCGGCGCGGTTTCGCCGCGCGTTTCTCTTACTCCCCGATTTGTTCCCGGCGAGACTTTCCGCTATGAAATGGAATTTGAGACGACCACCGAGACGACGCGATCCGGCCTCGCGTCGGACCCGCAGGGCCCGTCCAGCCTGGTGGTCGATTGGAACGCGACAGTGCGCATCGAAGTATTGCCGGCCGATGCCGGCACGCCGGGCGGAATCCGGCTGCGCACCACGTATGAGAAATCCACGGCCAACGTCCGCAGCGATACTTTCGATCCGGCGGCCACCGGGACCAGCGAGCAGTATCACAAGCTGGAAGGCAAGGCGGTCGAATTCACTCTCGATGCCGGTGGGAAAGTGAAATACGTCACAGGCCTCGAGGGAATTGTCGACTCCGAAAAAGCGGGGCAATCGGCGCGAGAATGGATCGCACAACTCAGCGCCAGCGCGGGCGCGCCGCCCGGAGGCGTTGCGGTAGGACACACCTGGTCCTCGGAACAGCCGGCCGATTCTCTGCCCATCGCCGGAATGGTCTGGCGCACCGATTCGGAATATCTTCGCAACGAATCCTGCCACCCGCCGAATCCCGATGTCCCGTCCGCCGCAGGCTCTTCGGATTCCGCGCCGAATTCACAACCACCCACGGACTGCGCCGTAATCCTCGCAAGCTTGAATCTGGTCCGCTCAAAAACGTCCCGCGATCCGACTCCCCCGGAGTTCCGCAAGAATGGAGTGCAATCGGCGGGGAAGTGGAACGGTTCGGCGCAAAGTTTGCTATACGTTTCGCTCGCTTCGGGCATGGTTGTGAGCGTTACGCAAACCGGAACCGAACAAATGGACGTGACGCTTACCTCAAACCGCAATACTTCCATGCACTACGCCGGAACAATCTCGACGCGCTCGCAGGTTGCGCTCGTCGCGGGCGACATCCATGACGAATAATTTATGGAATCAATCTGACTGCTCTCCGGGAAGACTGTTCCGCAGGCGGATCCCGCTGCGGGGAGTGGAAAAGCCTGTTGCGGAGGGCTCTCCGAAAGTGTGCGTTGGACAGACCGCGGGACAATTCCTTCCGAGTGAGCCATCGCTAGAGCTCTGGCCCGCTTGACTGCGAGATCGAAGCTGGGTAATTAATATGTAAACTCAGGATAAATGATGTATTATTAATTATTGCTTCAAAAGATAGATAAATCAGGATAGGCTTGCTACGTAAACTGCACCGGCTGACGGCCCGAGTTTATTCGAGAGGACCGACATGAGAACGCACCGATTCGGTCGAATGATTCTGATTACACTTGCGCTGGCTTCCAGTTCTGGCTGCGGAAATGTTGCGGCGAATCTGGCGCAACCACCCGATCCGCCGCAAGCGCCGCAGCAGACTCAAGCAGCGCAGCTGGGGCAAGTGTTTACGCTCACGACTTCCACCCCGGCGACCTATTCAAATCCCAGCGGCGCCCTTGAGCTGATGCCCACCACATCTTTGGCCTTTCAGACGCAGGCTTCAGGTTTTCTCACGATCTCGTTCAGCGCCCGCGGCTCCGTGGCGCCCTCCAGAAGTAAGATCATCCCCATTGTGTTTATCGAGTGTCACATCGACGGCAACGCCTGCCAGCCGGATACCAACACGATCGAATTCCTGTACCCGCAGTTCTGTTGCGACACGCGATCGTTTCACTGGGTGGCGCAAAACGTCTCCGAGGGTTCTCATACGGTTGACATCCTTTGGGGCATGGGCAATCCGACTTTCGCCGTGATCACCAACCGATCGCTGATTGTGGAGGCGGCTTCTCCCTAGGATTTACGCCAGCGGGGGAAACTCGATTTTGTCCGGAAAATCCCGATCGCCCCTAAATCACCATATCGCTTGACGGCCATATCCCGCGAAGTCCTCTCCAAAGAATGTGGCCTTTGGGTTATTCGATTTTGAGGGAAGTGCAGTGCAACCTTCTTCTGCCCCCGTCTGGAACCCACCCAGTCAATTGCTTCTCGTAATGTTTCCCGCTAACTCGAAATCATGAGCTGCCTTCGGTCCTCAGCCATCTGGGCTATAATGAATGGTTCTGCGCGGCCCGTTGGGCGCGCCGTGCAATCCAGTGGCGATGAACTTCAAACTCATGAGCGACTACGAGCCTCGCGGCGATCAGCCGGAGGCCATCGAGCAGCTTTCGCGCGGCATTGAGGCGGGCGAAAAGCATCAGGTCCTGCTCGGCGTAACGGGATCGGGAAAGACGTTCACTGCGGCCAAAGTGATCGAGCGGGCGAATCGCCCTGTGCTCGTACTCGCGCACAACAAGACGCTCGCCGCGCAGCTCTATAGCGAATTCAAGGGTTTTTTCCCGCAGAACGCGGTCGAATATTTCGTCAGCTACTACGATTTCTACCAGCCGGAAGCCTACCTTCCCGCTTCGGACACCTACATCGAAAAAGAATCCACGATCAACGACGAGCTGGACAAGCTGCGCATGAGCGCGACGCGTTCGCTCTTTGAGCGCCGCGACGTCATCGTGGTCGCGTCCGTCTCGTGCATCTACGGCATCGGCTCTCCCGAAGCGTATTACGGCATGCTCCTCATGGTCGAAAAGGGGCAGAGCACGGCGCGCGAAGCGCTGCTTCGTAAACTCGTGGACATGCAGTACCAGCGCGCGGAAGACTTGCGGCGCGGCACGTTCCGCGTGCGCGGCGACCGTCTCGAAATCTATCCTCCTTACGAAGACAACGGTTACGCCATCGAGCTTTGGGGCGATCAGGTCGACGCGATTCGACAGATCGATCCGCTCACGGGAGAAGTTCGCTCCGGCCAGAACGATTTGTCGAGGCTGACGGTCTATCCGAAGTCGCACTACGTCATGCCCGCCGCGCAGAGAGAACGCGCCATCAAGACGATCCTCGAAGAGCTCGACTGGTGGAAGCCCGAGCTCGAACGCCAGGGAAAATACGCGGAGGCGCAGCGCGTGTGGCAGCGCACCATGTTTGACATCGAGATGATGCGTACGATCGGCTATTGCCACGGCATCGAAAATTATTCG
>JBGQJJ010000070.1:0-10037 GCA_041498955.1 Terriglobia bacterium | reverse complement strand
ATACGAGCTCGCGCGCCGTGAGGTCATGCAAAGCGTCAAACAATCCTATTGGGCGGCGCGCGGCGCTCAGGCAACGCGCGACCTTCTGAAAGCCACCGTCGACAACTTCCAACGCATCAGTGATTACTATTCCGCTCAACTCAGTGTCGGCGCGATTCCCGAGCAGGACTTCCTGCGCATTCGGCTGGAAGGCGAACGCCTGAAAATCTCATACAATTTGGCGGTCATCGTGGCTACCCGCGCACGCGTGCAACTCCAAAGGGAGATGGGACAGACGGACTTTCCCGAGTTGGTCTTGACGGAACCCATCGATGCTAACAAGGATCCAATCAGCCCCATGGATGTCCAACGAGTGCTCGCGCAGCGCGTCGAAATGAGGGTCGCCCGCGCAGCGCTGGAAGAGGCGCAGGCCAAGGCGAAACTGGAGAGCGTCTCCGCACGCCCGGACCTGAACATCCTTTACGGTTACAAGAGGACGCAGTTGCCAGATTCCACCATCGGAGTAAACACGGCTCAGGCCGGGTTACAAATCACGCTTCCAATCACGGATCGAAACCAGGGAAATCGCGCGGCCGCGACCGCGGAGGTTGGCAGGCAGCAGCAATTGCTGGCAGCCGCGCAAGCCAGTGTTCTCGCCGATTATTACGGCGCGCTCCAGGAATATCAACTGAGACGAAACGAAGTTGTAGACACTCTGCAACCGCTTCAAGAGCACGGGAAAGAAATCTCGGATATCGCCGAGGCCGCCTTCGCACAGGGTGGTACAGACCTGCTGCGCTTGCTGGACGCGGAACGCGCGCAGCTCGATGCGCAACTCGCGTACGTGCAGGGGATGATCGAGTACCAGCAGAGCGTCGTCAACCTGGAAGCTGCGGAAGGAGTTGCGCCGTGAACAAGCGTCTCGTTACTCTCGGAGTTATCGTTTCGTCTTTTGTGGGCGCCGGGTGTAACAACAGCACACCCGCCCCGGCAGCGGAGCGCTCCGCACCGGGAAGCAAGACCGAAATTGTGCTGTCACCGGCCGACCAATCCTTAGGGATGATCGAGACACAAGCTGCCGCGCTGAGCGCCGAACCGCAAATGTTGCGAGTCTCCGGCCGCATCGCTTTGGCTGATAACCGGACTTGGCGTGTCGGCGTACGCACGGACGGTCTGGTTATGTTCGTAAATGCAGGATTGGGCGACTACGTGCAAAAGGGTCAAGTACTGGCCCGCTACCACGCGGATGAAGTGCGCGAAGCGCGCGCGCAATATCGCACTGCCGTGGCCGACCTGACCCGGCTGGAGGCGGCCTCCGCCCAGGCCCAGCGAAAGTACGATCGTGCCCAGAAGCTTCTTTCGCTCAAGGCGGGATCGGTCCAGCAGGTGGAAGAGGCGCGCCAGGAACTCGTAAGCGCGCAGGCAGTGCTCAAAGGCGGTCAGATCGTCATAGACCGCATCAAAAATCAGTTGGAAGATTACCTTCGCGTGCCCGCCGATCCTCCCCCGGGCACGCCCGAGGAACTTGCGGACGACGTACCCATTCTCGCTCCCGCCAATGGCTACATCATCGAAAAGTACGTGACGCCAGGGAAAACCGTACAGCCTGCGACAGACGCTTTCTTGATTGGCGACCTTTCTCAGGTCTGGATGCTGGCCTCGGTTCGCCAGGAACATCTCGCGGAACTCCGCGTAGGCCAGCCTGCAACAGTGACTCTGCAGGGTACGACCGGCCAGTCCTTCTCGGGCAAGATCACCAACCTTGGCCAGGAACTCGATCCGACTACCCGTGTGATGCAGGTACGGATCGTGTTGAATAATCCCGGCAACCGTCTGCGGCCGGAGATGCTGGCCACGGCTGAGATTCCCGTCCGAGAGCGCAAGCCCGTGTTGCAAGTGCCTTCCGATGCGGTTCAGCAGATCGACGGCCAGGATGTAGTCTTCGTGCGAACGGCGGCGGATCGATTCACTGTCCGGCCAGTCCGAACGGAAGCAACGGCAGGCGGAAAGACTCCCATTGTCGACGGTCTGAAGGCAGGCGAGCAAATTGTGGTTCGCGGGAGCTTCACGCTGAAATCACAACTCCTGAAATCCACGATGGAAAGCGAGTAGGGGCATGCTGAATCGCATTGTCGATGTCACATTGGCGTATCGCTGGCTGGTGTTGGCGGCCGTCCTGGTTCTGCTGGCTGCCGGGGGATACGCCTTGTATACCATCCCCCTCGAAGCGTTCCCCGATCTCACGAACAATCAGGTGGTTGTCGTTACGGAAGCGCCGTCGCTGCCACCCAGTGAAGTCGAGCAGCTAGTGACTTACCCGATCGAGCGTGCCATGCTCGGCTTGCCAAACAAGGGGGAGGTCCGATCCCTCTCCAAGCTGGGCTTGTCCATGGTAACGGTGGTTTTCGATGACTCCGTGCCCATGTACTTCGCGCGGCAACTCGTCAGTGAGCGGTTGCAGCAGATTTCGACGTTGCTTCCGCAAGGCGTGCAACCCTCTCTGGGTCTGCCGGCAACGGCCTTTGGAGAACTCTACCAATACACGATCTCCGGGCCGTTGAGTCCGATGGAGCTGAAGGACCTGCACGAATGGGTGATCAAGGGGCAGTTGCGCACGATACCGGGAGTGAGCGAGATCAATGCCTGGGGCGGGCAAACCAAACAGTTTCAAATCGTCGTCGATCCCGCGCTACTCGAACAGTACGGTCTCACGCTACACGACGTAGCTACGCGGGTGGAAGAGAACAACACCAATTTCGGTGGCGGGTACATCGAACATGCCTCCGAACAGTTCACGCTGGTTGGCAGCGGACGCGCCGTCAATACGGACGACCTCGGCAATATCGTGCTCACCGCCAAGAATGGCACACCTGTTCTGGTCCGGGACGTGGCCGAATTGCGGATCGGAGCGGCGCCGCCGGAAGGGGCAACTCTCCGAAACGGGGAGACCGTATCCGGCATGGTTATCATGCTGAAAGGTGAAAACGGCAAACAACTGATCGAAAAAGTTAAAGAGCGAATTGCCGCTCTTCACTTACCACCAGGCGTCAAGCTCAACCCCTTTTACGATCAATCCTTTGTGATCGACGGTACGATTCACACCGTCGAGAAGAATCTGTTCGAGGGCTTCGTGCTGGTCACGGTGGTGCTCTTGCTGTTCCTCGGCAATCTTCGGGCTGCGATCATTACGGCTTCGATCATTCCGTTCTCGATGCTCTTCAGCTTTTTGGGCATGCGCCTGTTTGGCATCAGCGCCAATCTGATGAGCCTTGGCGCCATCGACTTCGGAATGATTGTGGATGGAGCGGTGGTCATGATGGAGAATTCGGTGCACCGCCTGGAACAGAGCCATGCGCACGAAACGCCGATGGAGTCGGTCCGGCAGGCGGCGCACGAAGTCGCCAGGCCCATGACTTTCGCGGTCATCATCATCATCGCGGTCTATCTGCCGATTTTGTTCCTGCAAGGGTTAGAGGGCCGGATGTTCCGTCCCATGGCGATCACGGTGTGCGCGGCTCTAGCCGGCTCGCTCATCCTTGCGCTGACCATGGTGCCCATGATGGTTTCGTTCGCCTTCCGCAAAGGGATTCCCCTGGGCCGGGCGCGCGAGCAAGAACACCATTGGATGGCAGCGCTGAATGGCGTCTATGCGCGGTTGCTGGAGTCGGCGATGAACCGGCCATGGCGGACCGCCGGTACGGCAGCGGCTGTGTTGGCCGTGTCGCTCGGCTCGCTTTTCTTCATCGGCACGGAGTTCATGCCGCGACTCGACGAAGGGTCGATTCTGGTGGAGACGCGCAAACTCCCGGGCGTTTCGCTGACGGACTCTGTGGAGATCAGCAAGCGCATCGAGCAACGGCTTCGGACTTTCCCCGAAATATCGGATGTCGTAATCAAAATCGGGCGCCCCGATTTCGCCACGGAAGCCATGGGGATTAATGAAGGCGACACGTATCTTTTGCTCAAACCCATGAATACCTGGAAACGATTCCACACCAAGGAGGACTTGATCTCCGCGCTGGACAAGGAGCTGGGAAGAATCCCGGGAATCGCTTACAACTTCACGCAACCCATGGCCATGCGCATCGATGAAACCATTTCCGGCGTGAAGGCGGATCTGGCCATAAAGATTTTCGGCGACGACTTTCGCACCTTGGACGCATTGGGACAGCAGGCCTTGCGCATTGTTTCGACCGTCCGCGGGGCCGCGGACGCCCAAATGGAAATTACCTCTGGCGTGGCCGAACTTTCCGTTCGCGTGGACCGTGCCGCGCTGGCGCGTCACGGATTGAACGTGACCGACGTGGAAGAGGCGGTTGCCGCGGGCGGCTCCGGCTCCGTGATCTCGCAAGTGATTGACGGCCAGAAGCGCTACACGGTGGCCATTCGCTTGCCCGACCGCTACCGCACCGATCCCGACGCGATGCGCTCCATTCTCCTGCGCGCTCCGGCAGGCGAACAAGTTGACTTGGAGGAGGTCGCACGCGTGGAAGTGACTCGCGGCCCTGAAAAAATCGAAAGAGAAGAAGGGCAACGGCGGATCGTGGTCATGTCCAACGTGCGCGGCCGCGACTTGGGCAGTTTTGTCGCCGAAGTCCGAGCGAAGCTCGACCAGCAGGTCGCTCTGCCACCCGGCTATTTCGTTGAATACGGAGGGCAGTTTGAAAATCAGCGCCGGGCCATGGCACGCCTCGCTCTTATCGTTCCGGTTGCCATTGCCGCAATTTTCGTCTTGCTCTACTTCACATTCTATTCGGTAAAGCAGGCTCTGCTGGTCGTCGGAAACGTGCCGTTTGCGTTGGTGGGAGGTATCGCCGCGCTGTGGATTCGCGGGATGAATTTGAATCTTTCGGCTTCCGTCGGTTTCATTGCCCTCTTCGGAGTGGCCATGCTGAACGGCGTTGTGTTAGTCAGTTCCATCAACCAATTGCGGCAGACCGGCGAACCCCTGCGCGCGGCCGTGCTAGCCGGCGCCCGGCGCAGACTTCGTCCGGTGTTGATGACTGCCTGCGTGGCCAGTATCGGCTTTATTCCCATGGCCGTCGCGACTTCCACCGGAGCAGAAGTCCAGCGGCCTCTCGCCTCAGTCGTGATTGGAGGGTTGGCGAGCTCGACCCTGCTTACCCTTTTCTTGCTGCCTGTCTTGTATGAACGGATTTTTCGTAAGGCGACGGCTTAGTTCGCGCCATTCGACACAGAATCACACCGGTGTACAAATTGCCAGAAACGCAGAGGTCGGTTTGTTTCGCTAGAATGGCGGAGAGGGGGGGATTCGAACCCCCGTCACCCTTTTGGGGTGAAACTGATTAGCAGTCAGCCCTGTTCGGCCACTCCAGCACCTCTCCGCGGAATCATGGGCCGAAAATGCAGTGCGGGGACTGCGGTTGTCGCGTCAAAGTATAGCACCGAGGCTCCCACGGAACCTACCGCTACCGGTGGGACTGCGCGCGCGAGCGGCAGCTACGCGGGGTCCTCCTCCGCAAAAAGAACATAGTTTGAAACCGCGGGGAACGGCAGTACTCTTATAGGATCACAAATTAGCTTTAGCCCGCGACCTTGAGGAGGCGCTATGTACGTCATTACAGGAGCCACGGGGTATACCGGAAGCGTAGCAGCGGATAAACTGCTTGCCACGGGAGCCAAAGTACGCGTCATTGGCCGGGACACCAAGCGGCTGGAACGATTCACGAAGAAAGGCGCGGAAGCCGTTGTGGCTGACATGACCGACGCGGCAGCGCTCGAGAAAGCATTTTCCGGCGCGCGCGCCGTATACGCCCTTATCCCGCCGAACATCTCCGCGGCGGATGTCCGCGCCTACCAGGAACTGGTGACCGACTCGCTGGCTTCAGCCATACGTAAAAGCGGCATCCCCTACGCGGTTGTTCTCAGCAGCACCGGGGCGGACAAATCGTATGGAACCGGGCCTGTCATGGGTTTGCACAGCCTTGAGAAAAAGCTCGAATCGATCGACGGACTCAATTTCCTTTCCCTGCGTTGCGGCTATTTCATGGAGAACTTGCTCCCCCAGGCCGGCATAATTCCATCGCTCGGGTTCATGGCGGGGCCGGTCCGTGTAGACGTGCCGTTGCCGATGATCTATACGCGTGATATCGGTGAGGCTGCGGCCGAATCGCTCTTGAAGCTGGATTTCGTTGGAATGCAGACGCGGGAGCTACTGGGCGCGCGGCATGTGACATACGCGGAAGCCGCAAAAATCATAGGCGCCGTGATTGGGAAACCCGATCTGACCTACCGGCAGGTCCCGGCTACCGTCCTGAAGCCGGCCATGATGCAAATGGGATTGTCTTCCAACATGGTGGATTTGCTCTTGGAAATGTCCGATGCATTGAACACGGGCCACATGAAATCGCAGGAACCGCGCTCGGCCCGGAATACCACGGCTACGACGCTGGAAACCTTTGCCGCCGAAGTGTTTGCTCCCGCATTCCGCGGGAAAGCCGCTAGGGCGTAGCCGAGGACGAAGCTTCCACTTTCAGCAATCAGAGGTGGCGATCTTTGCTACGCCCCAGCAGGAGCACACTTATGCCTCATCGGCGTTCTGCTGGCGACGCTTAGCTGGGTAATTTCGCGTGTCCCTGATTTACTTGCTGGCTGCCGCAACTTTTGCGGCCGCAGTCGCGCCGGCTTTCTTGCTGCGGCGGCGCGGCTTGGTGGGCCGTTCGGGCGCTTCGCCGACAAGCTCCATGGCCATGAGGCCGGTGACGAACTTCTTCAGGCCGACGCTGTCGAAATCAATCGTCGTGCGCTCGCCATCGGATTCCGCCACGATTCCGTATCCGTACTGCTCGTGCTTGATGCACTGCCCTTCGGAAAGAACCTGCACAACTGCCTCCTTATTTGTTCCTGGCACCTGCGGAGCACTTGCTGCGAGGGAGCGGGTCCGTCCCGGCGGCGCCGGGACGGACTCACGTTTGTCAGACTAGAGGCCGGTAACGTTCTCCGCCTGCAGGCCCTTGGGGCCCTTGCGGACCTCGAATTCAACCGCTTGCCCTTCGTTTAGAGATTTGTATCCGTCCATCTGAATTGCGGAAAAATGGACAAACACGTCCTCGCCGGACTGGCGCTGGATGAATCCGTAGCCTTTGCTGGCATTGAACCACTTCACTGTTCCTTGTTCTTTCACTTCTACTACCTCGCTTTTAAAGCTATTTGCGCTTCTCGTACTGACCGGCGCGCCTCGCAGGGCGGGGTGCGGAGGCCTTGACTGCCTCTAGCCCGTAGAAACAAACGGCTGCAAGAGTTAGACTTACAGCCTCGTTGCACGAGTCAAAAGGAATCACAAGAGCAACAAACGCAATGCAATTTTACCAAAAAAGTGCATTTATTGTCTAGATGGATCGCATCCAGAAAATAAAGGGTTTTCCAGAAATGACGGACTGGTTAATCCATATTGTTTTCAGTATTTTACAAGAATATGAACTGATCTTGATGTTCGTCTTTGAGCACTCGAGATAAGCTCCCTATTTACCTGTCCGCGCGCTGAGTTTTGGCGCACCTCACCAAAGTGGGCCAATTGGGGTTACTCTTCCTTTGAGACGCCGCCCACCTGGGAGGAGCAGGACCCCAGCCATGCCTCGCCAGTCTCTGATCGATTATCTTCGAGAATACCCGAGGCACGGCCGCAGCACGGCCTTTGTGCAGCGCTCCGGCTACCGGACTTCGCGCTGGTCTTACCTCGAGGTTGCCGGCCTCGCCGCGCAATGCGCCCGGGAATTTGAGCGGCATGGAATTGCGCCGGGTGACCGGATCCTGCTGTGGGGACGTAACTCGGCGGAGTGGGTGGCCGCGTTTTTCGGATGCCTCTTGCGCGGCGCGGTCGCTGTGCCGATGGATCAGGGAGCCACGGCGGACTTCGCCCGCCGCGTGGCGCAGCAGGTGGACGCCAGGCTGATGCTGGTGGACCGTGAGAATTTACTGACTAGTATACAGCGGCCCGCAATCCTGTTCGATTCGCTCCTCGAAGCAGTGAGTCAACACTCCAGCGAACCTTACGCTTGTCCTCCTCTTACCCGCAGCTCGATCGCGCAGATCATCTTTACCTCGGGGGCGACGGCCGAACCGAAAGGCGTCGTTATTTCGCACGGAAATATTCTCGCCAACCTCGAGCCGCTCGAAGCGGGGATGCGCCCTTACCTGAAGTGGGAACGCTTCGTCCACCCGCTGCGGTTTCTGGATCTCGTACCCGTGAGCCACGTCTTCGGGCAGTTCCTGGGCGTATGGATTCCGCCGCTGCTCGGAGGCTGCGTTTATTTTCAGGATTCGCTCAACCCGTCGGAAATCGTTTCGACGATCCGGCGCGAGCGCGTATCGGTTCTAGTTGCGGTGCCGCGCGTGCTCGAAGCGCTGCAGGGCAAGATCGAGCGCGATCTCGAGGCGGAAGGCACACTCGAAACCTTTCGCAAGGATTTTGACGCCGCGGAGAAAGACACATTTCTCCGCCGCATGTGGCGATTCCGGAAAATCCATCGGCGGTTCGGCTGGAAATTCTGGGCCGTTATTTCCGGCGGGGCGACGCTCGACCCGGAAACGGAGCGATTCTGGGGCCGCACCGGTTTTGCCGCCATTCAGGGCTACGGACTGACGGAAACGACTTCGCTGGTCAGCGTGAATCACCCGTTTCGTATCGGGCGCGGCTCGATCGGGAAAGTGCTTCAAGGGCGCGAGGTGAAATTGGATGCGAACGGCGAAATCCTGGTGCGCGGAGAAAATATCGCGGCGGGGTATTGGGAGGACGGCGAGACTCTGGCTGTCGCGAAAAACGGCGAAGATGCGGGATGGTTTCGCACCGGCGACTTGGGAGTACTCGACGCCGAAGGGAACTTGTATTTCAAGGGGCGCAAGAAAAACGTCATCGTCACGGCGGCGGGCATGAACGTATATCCCGAAGACCTCGAGGCCTTGTTGCGGCACGAACCGGAAGTGAAGGACTGCGTGGTGGTCGGGCTGGAGCGCGGCGGGAACGCCGAGCCCTGCGGCGTTTTGCTCTTGCGCGATGAAACGCGGGTGAAACACCCGCGCCACGCCGCGGGGATTGTCGCGCGCGTGAACGAATCCCTGGCGGAGTATCAGAGGATGCGCTCGTGGTTCCTGTGGCCCGAAGCGGATTTTCCGCGCACGTCCACCGGCAAACCGAAACTCGCCGAGATTCGCGCGTCCGTCGAAGCGCAATGGGGCAACGGGGAGGGCGCCGGGAATTGGCCGGCTACAACCGGCGGAATCGGGGAACTGATTTCGCGGATGCACGGCGGAGGCAATGAAATCGACCCGAACGCAAATCTCGACAGCGACCTGCACCTGAGTTCGCTGGATCGAATCGAGCTATTGAGCGCGCTTGAAGACCGCTACCAGGTGGACCTGAATGAAACGCGCTTCGTTTCGGCCAGGACCGTCGGCGAACTCGGCACTCTGGTGCGCGGGTCGTCGTCCGTCCGATCTGAGTTTGTGTTTCCCCGGTGGGCGCAGCGCTGGCCGGTGACGTGGATTCGGTCCTTCTTTTATTACCTGCTGACCTGGCCCGCGACCCACTTAATGGCCCATCCGCGCGTTTTCGGGCGCGAAAATCTTCGCGGCGTGAAGGGCCCCGTGCTCGTGATTTCCAATCATGTGATCTACCTGGATGTGGGGTTTGTGCTGGCGGCGCTGCCGGTGCGGTTGCGGCATCGTCTTGCGGTGGCGATGGGAGGGGAGCGTCTTGCGGAAATGCGCCAGCCGCCTGTCGAATGGTCTTTTCCGCGGCGTTGGCTGAACCACATGAATTATTTTTTGGTTGTTTCCCTCTTCAATGTGTTTCCATTGCCCAAGAAATCCGGCTTCCGCGAAAGTTTCCGTTTTGCGGGGAATTTGGCCGATCGCGGCTGGAACATTCTTGTATTTCCCGAAGGCGATCTGACGCCGGACGGGAAATTGCAGCCGTTCCGCGCCGGCGTCGGCCTGCTTGCGAGCAATCTGAAGCTTCCCGTTGTGCCAATGCGGATTGACGGCGCGTATGAAATTCGCGAAGCGCGCAGCAAGTTCAACCGGCCCGGCCGCATTCGCGT
>JBGQJJ010000069.1:0-10081 GCA_041498955.1 Terriglobia bacterium | reverse complement strand
GGAAAGCGGGCCCGGATATCAATGGCCGTCGAACGAGCACAGTATCACCGTGGACTACAAAGGCTTCGTGTGGATCCTGGGCAACGCGGACGGCAAGATGAACAATCCCGCGAGTCTCCCGAATGACAACCAAGTGCTCAAGTTTACGAGGGACGGCAAATTTGTGATGGCCATCGGCAAGAGCGGCCAGACCGGCAGTAATGCCACCGAAGTCCTCAAGGGAGCGACCAGTGTCCGTGTCTATCCCAAGACCAACGAAGTCTTTGTGAGCGACGGGTATGGGAATAGCCGCATTATGGTGTATGACGCGGACACGGGGAAGTTCAAGCGGATGTGGGGCGCGTATGGCAACAAGCCGCTCGATATGGACCAACGTCCTGCCGTCGCGCCTTCCAGACCGAACGAATTGTGTCCCATGGTGTGCGGGATATGGTCGACGTATCAGCAATTTTCATTGCCGCACGACATAAAGATTTCGAACGACGGGCTCGCGTACGTGGCCGATCGGGGGAATAAGCGGGTCCAGGTGTTCACGCCCGGAGGGAAATTCGTTGCGCAGCAGTTTGTCGGCGCCGACAGCGAGTTACCTTTGCAGGCCAGGTCTGTCGCATTCTCTCCAGATCCGGAGCAGCGGTTTTTGTATGTCGCGGGGTCCCCGGACGTGTACGTCCTGAATCGAAGGACCCTCGAAGTTCTTGGGTCATTCAACATTGGTTCGCCGCAAGGCGATCCTCCAGGCCACCTGATCAATGTCGATCATGAAGGCAACGTCTACGCCGTCCAGGCAGAGCTCAGTGGCGCCGACGGGCATAGTGGAGGCGCGGGCGCTTACAAGTTCACGTTCAAGGGGTACGCGCCGAAGGTTTCGTGTCCTCCCTGTGCGTCTACGAAGCGTGCGCAGTAATCAGTAGTGCCGTCCAGACCCGCCGCTTGTTGCTTTTTCAGCCGTAAGAGCATCCAATCACGTGCGGGACCACGAATCACAAATCACGAATCACGAGTCACAAAATGAGAGACGCCGTCATCGTCAGTGCAGTCCGCACACCGGTCGGGAAAGCGTTCAAGGGGACGCTGCGGTCGACGCGGCCGGATGATCTTGCCGCCATCGCCATGCAAGAGGCGATTCGGCGCGTGCCGGGGCTTAATCCCGCGGACATCGAGGACGTGATCCTCGGCTGCGCCATGCCCGAGGGCGAAGCGGGAATGAACGTCGCGCGCATTGCCAGCCAGCGCGCGGGGCTGCCCCCGGAAGTTCCGGCGATGACGATCAACCGGTTTTGCTCCTCGGGCTTGCAGGCGATTGCCATGGCCGCCGAGCGCATCATGGTCGGCCACGCGGACGTCATTCTGGCCGGCGGCACCGAATCGATGAGCATGATTCCCATGGGAGGAAACAAGGTCTCTCCAAATCCCTGGCTGATGGACCACTACCCAGACGCCTATCTCAGCATGGGACTTACAGCGGAGAACGTGGCCAAGAAATACGGCATCACGCGCGAAAAGGCGGATGAGTTCTCGCTCGCCAGTCACCAGAAAGCGCTTGCCGCGATTGCCGCCGGAAAGTTCAAGGACGAAATTGTGCCGGTGGAGGTGCAGACGTCTGTCGTCACCAATGCTGTGAACGGCCGTGCGGCTAAGGCCAAGACCACCACGGCACTTTTCGAAATTGACGAAGGCCCGCGCGGCGACACCAGCATGGAAGCCTTGGCCAAGCTCAAGCCCGCGTTTCATGCGCGCGGCACGACGACCGCCGGGAACAGTTCGCAGACCAGCGACGGCGCGGCAGCGACCATAGTTATGAGCGCCGAACGCGCCCGCGCTCTGGGAGTCAAGCCACTCGCACGCTTTCTTGGCTTCGCTACCGCCGGCGTGCCGGCTGAAATCATGGGCATCGGTCCCGCGTACGCGATTCCGAAGGTGTTGAAACTGACTGGTTTGAAGCTCGATCAGATCGACGTAATTGAGCTCAACGAAGCTTTTGCCGTGCAGTCGCTGGCGGTGATCCATGAAGCGGGGCTTGATCCTGCGCGCATAAATCCCAATGGCGGCGCGATTGCCCTCGGGCATCCGCTCGGCTGCACTGGGGCGAAGCTTACGGCGTCGATCCTGCGCGAGCTCGAACGGCGCAAGGCGCGCTACGGGATGGTTACGATGTGCATCGGCGGGGGCATGGGGGCGGCGGGGATTTTTGAGCGGATTGCGTCTTAATAAGGGCAAAGGCTTTTAACACAGAGAACACAGAGAACACAGAGAAAAGCGGAGAAAACTTTTTACCTCGCGCGACTGCGCTCTCTACCGGATCAGCAGGTACGCGCCGTATCCCAATCCCGCTCCCAGCAGAGATCCCACTACTACGTCGCTCACGAAGTGCATTCCCAGGATGACGCGCGACACGGCGATGCTCACCGATAGAGCGAGCAGGGCCGCTTGCAGCTCCGGATAGAAGATGCACAACGGGATCGCGATGGCGAAGGCGCTCATTGCGTGGCCCGAGGGGAAAGAAAACTGGTCGGGCGGAAGGATTTTCGACCAGCAGTGCGACTCGAGCTGACACGGGCGCTTCCTCTTGCTGGCTTTTTTTATGAATCTAAACAGCACAACGGTTGCGGCTTCGGCCGACGCGGCGGCGGCGAAGGCGATAAACCGCATGTCGCCCCCGAACAGGAGCAAGGCGATTCCGACGGAATACCAGACCCAGCCGTCTCCCAGCCTAGTGGAAGCAATCATCCAAAAGCGAAGCCAGCGCGGCGGGCGCCAGCGGTGGACCTTCCTCATGACTTGGTGGTCGCGGGCTTGTATAAACTCCCAGACCATTCTTCGAGCGGCCATGTTCGCACCTCAATTCTGAAAGCTACGAATACTCCCGGCATTCAGGAAGAAATAATTACCAAAGCGGGGGAGCCGGGTTGGGTGGCGCAGGCTTTAGTGTCACTTGCTAGGCCATCTGCTTCTGACGCACCGGCAGCGTCCCCAGGAAACGCTTCGGCGCGTGCCGGGGACCGTTAATGGCGGCACCCCAGCGGCGGACAAAACCCAAATCCACGAAATAGTCGACGGCGACCCCTGCCGGGACGAGAGCGACCAGCGGAGCAAGCAACACCGTCCAGCGGTCTTCACGCATCATCTCGCCGCAGAGCAGCAGAATATCGCGCGTCAATTTCCAGTAGCCGCCCGATTCGCCGCAAAGGCGGCCGTTTCCGGCACGCAGGCCAGCGAAAAACTCTTCCTTGTTCCTTGCGCCAGGCACTTCGGTGTACGTCGTGCCGACCGAGGCAAGGGCGTGCGCATCGCTTCCAGCCACCTGGGTCTTGCAGCGCTTCCAGGCAAACTCGGCGGCATGCTGGTTGGCGGAGGCCAGCATCTGGCCGTTGCGGGCCTCGACTGCGGGGAAATATCCTGAAAACCATTCGTAGTCGTCCGCGTTTCGCCGCCCGGTCACCGAAGAAAATACGTGATTTATGGTGAAAAACAGCCGCTGTTCGGAAAGGTAAGCGAGCAGGCGGATCAGGTCCTTTCGCCGGCGATTGATTTCGACGTGCTGACGCTCCGTAATGTCATAAACCCCGACGTGGGCTTCGGTGCCGCTCGGCATGGTGCAAGTCACTTCTTCGCTGACAAAGAAATCCGGGTAGCGGCGCAGCTCTTCCGCTCCGCCGATGGAGTCGTGATCGGTTAGGGTGACCAAGTCCATGCCGCGTTGGCGCAGCGTGGAGTAGACCTCCTGCGGAGCACTGTAGCTTTCCAAAAAAAAGTGGCGCAGGATCGCGACAGGCAAGGTGCCGGAGTGAAGCGAGTGGACGTGCAGATCGCATCTCATTGTGGAAAAGTCTCTCAAAAAGACTTTGCTAACTTGTTATGCAATGTTGAACAAATTGTAAGAATTGTCTGTTACCATTTGAACAGAAATGGGTTAAGGGACGAGGGGGTGCAACGGTAGATGGCAGACGGAATGTCCGGCCCGCGTGACCGCAGACGCCGCATCCACCTTGTTTTCTTTGACGCAGGAGGAGGCCACCGCAACGCCGCCACGGCTCTGCAAGTGCAAATCGAGCGGCAGGGCCTGCCGCTGGACGTATCCCTGGTAAACCTTCAGGAAGTCCTCGACCCGCTGGATATCCTTCGCAAGCTGACCGGAATTCGAATCCAGGACATGTACAACAAGATGCTGCGCAATGGCTGGACGCTTGGCAGCCCCCAGCTCATGCGCGTCCTGCAGTTCGTCGTGCGGACCTACCACGGGCCCTCTGTGCGGGTGCTCGAACAGTTCTGGAAGGAGCACTCGCCGGACATGGTGGTGTCGCTCGTGCCGCATTTCAATCGGGCATTGCGGGAAAGTTTTGAGAAGGCATTTCCGGGCAGGCCCTTTGTCACGGTCCTGACCGACCTCGCGGACTATCCGAAGCATTTCTGGATCGAGCGCCAGCCACAATATATTGTCTGTGGAACAGACCACGCCGTCGAACAGGCTCGCGCACTTGGTCATCTCGACGGCACCGTATTCCGCACTTCTGGGATGATCCTGCATCCGCGCTTTTACGAGACCGGACCTGTGGACCGGACTGCGGAGAGAAAGAAGCTTGGCCTCGATCCGGACCTGCCGACCGGCATTGTTTTGTTCGGGGGATACGGCACCTGGAAGATGCTGGACATTTTGCGGCAGATTAACCGGTCTTCCTTACAAGTGCAGCTCATTCTGATTTGCGGCCGGAATGAAAAACTGGCGGAGGCGCTGCGGCGCGAACCCACACGGATCCCCATTCACGTCGTGGGCTTCACCACGCAAATCCCTCTCTTTATGGCGCTCTCGGATTTTTTTATCGGCAAGCCGGGCCCGGGAAGCATCAGCGAGGCGCTTTCCAAGCACTTGCCCGTTATCATTGATTGCAATGCGTGGACGCTGCCGCAGGAGCGCTACAACGCCCAGTGGGTGCGCGAAAAAGAAGTCGGCATCGTGGTGCGCAGCCACCGCCAGGTGGCGGGCGCCGTGGCGGAGCTGCTGAAGCCGGGCGAGCTGGCGCAATTCCGCGCGCGCGCCGCCGCGATGGAAAACCGCGCCATCTTCGAAATTCCAGCCATCTTCGAAAAAATCCTGAACGGCAGTCCGGAAGAGGTTCTAGCGGAATCCGGAATCGAAAATTTCAAATCTCAAATTTGAAATCTCAAATCCGAAATCTAAATTACCTAAAATTTGAAATTTCAAGTTTGAGATTTCAGATTTGCAAATTCAAAATCGCGCGACACGATCTTGCACGACCCACGAGCCACCACTCTTTCATCACCAGCCACCTGTAACCCTTCGGTAGCTGAGGCGGCCTCACGGCAAGCCGGTCACAAATCACGAATCACCAATCACGAGTCACATCTTTTTCTTCACGCGCAGATCGCGGCCGGTCATTTCCGGCGGCACGGGAAGGCCTAGCACGCCGAGCAGCGTTGGCGCGACATCGCGCAACGAACCGCCGGGCGCGAGGGGACCGGTTCCATCCTCCGTCGCCAGGATCAGCGGCACGGGGTTTGTCGTGTGATAAGTATGCGGGCCGCCGGTGACCGGGTCGATCATGGTTTCGGCGTTTCCGTGATCGGCGGTGACAATCCAGGCTCCGCCGCGCGGCTGCAACACCTGACGGATGCGGCCCAGGGAATCGTCCACCGCTTCAACCGCTTTTATCGCGGCTTCCAGATTGCCCGTGTGTCCCACCATGTCGGCGTTGGCGAAATTCATGACGACGGCGTCGAAGTCGCCCTTCTCGATGGCCTTCACGACCGTTTCGGCAATGCCCGCGGCGCTCATTTCCGGTTTCAGATCGTAGGTGGGCACCTTGGGCGATGGAACTAAAATGCGTTCCTCGCCGCCGAAGGGCTTCTCGATGCCGCCGTTGAAAAAATAGGTGACGTGCGCGTATTTTTCCGTTTCGGCGCAGCGCAGATTTTTCAGGTTTTGCTCGGCAAAGACTTGCGCCAGGATGTGCGCGATTTTTTCCGGCGCGATCACGTAGCGCAGCCACGGCCAGGCCTTGTCGTAGTGCGTCATGGCGACGTAGAAAAGATTCGACGGCCGCTTCGGATCGGCGAATTCCTTGAAGCTCGGCTCGGCGATGGCGCGCGTCATCTGGCGCGCGCGGTCGGCTCGGAAGTTGAAGAAAATCACGGCGTCATCGTCGCGGATCGTTCCAGCAGGAGGCGCGGAGGGAGAAGCGCTCGCCGCGATCACGATGGGCTCGACGAATTCGTCGGTCACGCCGCGTTCGTAGCTGCGGCGAATCGCTTCGACCGGGTCGGCCGTTTTCACAGGGGCGTCGCCGTGGACCACGGCGCGGTAGGCGCGCTCGACACGCTCCCAGCGGTTGTCGCGGTCCATGGCGTAGTAGCGGCCGGTGAGGGACGCGATTTGCCCGCAGCCGATCTCGCGGATTTTCTGCTGCAGTTGCTGGATGTAATCGACGCCGCTGTGCGGAGGCGTGTCGCGCCCATCCGTGAAGCAGTGGATGAAAACGCGCTCGACGTGCTGCTCGCGCGCCATCTTCAGAAGCGCAAACAGGTGTTGCATGTGCGAGTGCACGCCGCCGTCGCTCAAGAGGCCGAGCAGGTGCAAGTTGCGCGCGCGGCCCCGCTCCATCGCCTCAACGAGGAACGGTTGCTTGAAAAATTCGCTGTTCGCGATCATCACGTCGATGCGCGTAATGTCCATATGGATGATGCGCCCCGCGCCCATGTTCATATGCCCCACTTCGCTGTTGCCCATTTGCCCTTCGGGCAAACCGACAGAGGGTCCGGACGTCTGGATCAGCGTGTTGGGGAAATCCTTCAGCAGGCGGTCGTAATTCGGCTTTCGCGCGAGGGCAATCGCGTTGCCCTTGGTTTCGGCGCGGTAGCCCCATCCATCGAGAACAGTCAGCACAATCGGTTTCGGTCGTTTTGGCATAGTTCGTTAGGATACACGGAACGTGTTCCTTGGCGTAGCGCCCGCCTTCAGGCGGGCATCTGTCTTTTCTTCCAGGGCGGCGTCCAAGCCCCAGCGTATGGCAAAGTCTTCCAAGGCCGTGTGAACGACCCAGAAAACGGGTACTCCTCAAAGTTTTTACAAAGTCCCTTGCGGACGGGATTCATCCAGATGTACGCGGCCACCTCGTTGGATTTTTCACTCGCACGAAGGACATGGTCATAGCAGCTTTTCTGCCAAAGCCTCACGCCAGTTTCCTGCTGATAAACGTACGCGGTCTTTTGTTTGAAACTCTTCGCTAGTACAAGAAGACTGCTACTTGGCGTCTTCCCAAAGGCCAGGAAATGCAGGTGGTCAGGCATTACACAATAAGCGTCCACTACAAATTGGTGCAGAAGCGTTTCGGTTCGCAGGACCTCAATAATCCATGTGGCTCTTTCGCCGTTGAGAAAAATTGGTTGTCGACTCTCGCAGCACATCGTAAGGAAAGACCATCTCTCGCCGAGGTATTCCTGCGGGGGGAGCCGGTGTATTTTACGCGTGAATTCCAACTCGATATTTCCCCGGTCGTTTGAGGAAGTCGGCGGTCCAAATTCCAAGAGTCCTGGCGGCGCTGGCCATATCGCCTGCGCTCTCGACTCAGCCGGATGCCCGCCTGAAGGCGGGCGCTACATATCGAACTACCCCGTGAATTTCGGACTATCGTTCATTCATTTTGTCGCGCGTGTAAGGCCCATCTGAGCGAACGTGGCGTCGGAGTCGCTTCATTAGAGCCGCGTATTCCTCGGCTCTGCCTGCCTGTTCGGTGAATTGGACGAGCCATTCGCGGAATGCGGCGTTCAAGGTTCGCTTCTGGGCGCGGGCGACCAATCGTGCCCGCTCGATTAGGTCATCATCCGCGCTAAAGGTCACTCTTTTCATGCAAAGCCATTGTACATTCCTTTTGTGCCAAGGCGGTTCGCCTTTACTTTCGGGTGATGGCAGCGCGTCCCGGAAACTTTGCGGAGGCGCCCAATTCCTCCTCAATGCGCAGGAGCTGGTTGTACTTGGCGACGCGGTCGGTGCGGGAGGCTGAGCCGGTCTTGATTTGCCCGGTGCCCATGGCGACGACCAGGTCGGCGATGAAGGTGTCCTCGGTTTCACCGGAGCGATGCGAGACGATGGACGCGTAGCCTGCTCTGCGCGCCATTTCGATGGCTTCGATGGTTTCCGTGACGGTGCCGATCTGATTGAGCTTGATCAGGATCGCGTTGCCGATTATTTCGGAAATGCCGCGTTGCAAGCGCACGGTGTTCGTCACGAACAAGTCGTCGCCGACCAGTTGCGTCTTGCCGCCCAGCTCGGCGGTCAAATGCTTCCAACCGGCCCAATCGTCTTCTGCGAGGCCGTCTTCGATGGAAACGATGGGGAACTGGCGGACCCAATCGGCCCAGAACTTGGTCATCTGTTCCGAGGTGCGCGCGGATTTGTCGGACTTCTTAAAAACATACTTGCCGCTGGCCTTGTCGTAAAACTCGCTCGACGCGGGATCGAGCGCGATGGCGACGTGCTCGCCGGGCTTGTAGCCGGCCGCTGTGATGGCTTCGAGGACTACTTCGATGGCTTCGTCGTTTGACTTCAGGTTGGGCGCGAAGCCGCCTTCGTCGCCCACCGCCGTGGAGTAGCCGCGCTTGTGGAGCACTGCCTTCAGGCGATGGAAGACTTCGACGCCCATGCGCAGGGCTTCGTCAAACGTCTTGGCGCCGACGGGCATGGCCATGAATTCCTGCAAGTCCACGGAATTGTCGGCGTGCGCGCCGCCATTCAAAATGTTCATCATCGGCACGGGAAGCGTGTTGCCGGAAGGGACGCTCGAATACCGCGCGAGATATTTGTACAGCGGCTGGCGAGCCGCCGAAGCGGCCGCGCGAGCCGCCGCCATGGAAACGGCGAGGATGGCGTTCGCGCCAAGATTCCCTTTGTTCGGCGAGCCGTCGGTTTCAATCATGCGGCGGTCGAGCGCGCCCTGGTCGGAGGCATCGAGGCCGGTTACGGCGCGGGCAATCCCGCCATTCACGTTGGCCACGGCCTTGAGCACGCCTTTGCCGAGATAGCGCGATTTATCGCCATCGCGCAATTCGATGGCTTCGTGCTCGCCGGTGGACGCGCCCGAAGGCACCGCGGCGCGTCCGAGCGCGCCGCCTTCAAGGATGACATCCGCTTCCACGGTCGGATTGCCGCGCGAATCGATGATCTCCCTGCCATGCACCCGCGCGATTTTCGTCGACATGCCGCCTCCTGGAGAAAGACCAAAACCAAATGAAACCACCCGCCGCGGCGGGAACACAGATAAACACGGATTAGAGAGAGGAAAGTTAAGAGTTGACAGTTGAGAGTTAACAGTTAGGAGGAAACATCGCCCGTCAAACGATCTCAACTCTTCGCACCTGCAACCTACCACCTGCCACCTACCCCCCTGCCTTTCTCACTCCGGTTCCTCGATCATGGATTCTTCGCGGACGACGACGACGATTCCGCTTTCGGTGACATGATAGCGCTGGCGGTCGGCTTCAAGGTCGTAGCCAATCTCGGCGCGCTCGGGAATCGTGACGTGGCGATCGATGATGGCGTTGCGCACGCGGGCATGGCGTCCGATGTTCACATGATTGAACAGGATCGAGTTTTCGACATCGGAATAGCTGTTGGTCCGCACGTCATAGCCCAGCACGGAGCGATTCACGCGGCCTCCCGAAATGATCGACCCTCCGCCCACCATGGAATCCAGCGCGACGCCCATGCGGTTGGAATCGGCGAACACGGTCTTTAGCGGCGGATACTGGTGCTGCCAGGTGCGGATGGGCCAGGTTTTGTCATACAGGTTGAAGACCGGCGAAACGGACACCAGGTCCATGTTTGCTTCATAGTAAGTCTCGATGGTGCCAACGTCGCGCCAATATTGCGCGCCGACTTTATTTTCATCGATGAAGTTATAGGCGTACACGCGGTATTTGGTGAAAATGCGCGGCAAGATATCTTTGCCGAAATCGTGCTTGGAATTGGGATCCTCGGCGTCCGCCAGCAGCGCCGGGATCAGGAGTTGCGTATTGAACACGTAGACGCCCATGGAGGCGTTGACCATGTCCGGATGCAGGTGCGAACGCT
>JBGQJJ010000068.1:0-10101 GCA_041498955.1 Terriglobia bacterium | reverse complement strand
TATGTTCTTTTATACAAAAATCAAAAAATGAGCTTTGGGTTGGCTTTTTCGTGGCGCTGGATTCCGCCGGTGGGGGTTCGACCTTGAACGCACAAACCCCCACTGGCTCAACCCTGCGCCACGAGAGACCCGCAGCTACAAGCTGCCAATTCCACGAGCGATTTGCTCTTTGAAAGCCACAGAATTTAGCAACTCGATTTTAATTCCAGTTCCGACTTGATCTCGTTCACTGGCTTGCCCTTCCAATACTCCGCCAAATTTTCCAGGGATGTGAAGGATCGCGTCCGCATGCGGTCGATGTAGAGCGTGCCGTACAGGTGATCGATCTCGTGCTGCAGGATCCGCGCATACCATCCGGAAGCTTCGATCACTTTGCGCTGGCCGCGCTCGTCCAGGCAGGTGACGCGCACGGCGCGCGCCCGCGGGACCAACGCCGTAAAGCCGGAGAGACTCAGGCAGCCCTCGAAAAACTCGGCTCTTTCCTCCCCAATTTCCTCGAGGGCCGGATTGATGACGGCGTGAAACGGCACGGGGCGGCGCTCGCGCTCCCGCAATCGCGCTTCCGAAACCTCTTTGTAATATTCCTCGCGGTCCTCAATGACCGCAAGTTGGAGCGGGAGTCCCAATTGGGGAGCGGCAAGTCCCACGCCAGGCGCTTCCTGCATGCACGCTCGCATGGACTTGATCAATTTCTGAATTTCGCGGCCGCGTATTTCCGCAACGCTCAACGGGCGGGCGCGCTGCCGCAGAACGGGGTTTCCGGCCTGGACGATTTCAAGTTTCACGGGATTCACAATTTCCGCGTATGAGTCAACGCAATCCGCGCGCTCATGGATTTCACTTCAGTCTGCGAGGATATACGGGAAGCGGGCCGCCACAAAATAAAAATCGCAAAATCCAGGGAATCTTCATCCCTATTTGTGGGCATGCGCCTGGTATACGAATCGATGGCCGCCGGCGGCGCGTTCCCGCTCGGCGATGAATTTCGTGGCGGTCGCGTCGGATTCGCCCTTCTGAATCATTTCCAGGATCATCGCGTCGGTCACGCCGGTGTTCTTCAATTCCCCGAGCTTTTGCCCGGAGAGCACCGTAAGGCCCTGCGACCGGCGGTGCGCAACGGCCAGAATGATCTTGTCGGAAAGTCCCGCCAGGCGCATCGCGCGAGCCTCTCCAGCCCACGGGCCCAATTGATTGAGGCGCGCAAGCTCCAGGACGGTTGCTTCCGACGATCCGGCATTCAACAAATCCGCGACGGATTCTCCGTCCGCAAACGGCGTCTTGTGATCGCGAGCGAGCTGAATCAAGACGACGGTGGATGGATCGGTAAGGCCGGCTTGGTGCGCTTTTGCGAGCTCTCCGATTTCCGCGTTGGAAACATTCAGGGTCTTCAGTTGCGGGACGCTGTCGAGCCACATGGCCATCTGATTGGCTTGCTCCGTGTCCGCCTTTTGGGCGGGCTTGCAGGAACAGACGAGTACGATCGATACCGCCAGGAATACACACGGCAGACGCCGGGCGGGATTAAAACGCCATGGGCGTACAGAGGGCATTCTTCAATTGTAACCGAGGGGGGCGAGAGCGGAGTGGGCATGTGCCGCGATGATTAACTGGGGAATTGGTAGGACAGGCTTCAGCCTGTCTGGGTTTGGATTCTTGCGTCCTGAAAAGCAGACAGGCTGAAGCCTGTCCTACTAATTTGTCATACGTTGTAGAGGCGTTCGACGCCGAACACGCCGGAGATCTTGCGGATATTGGCCGTGATGCGTTCGAGCTGCTTGCGGTCGCCGATTTCCAGCGTGAGGTCGATGCGGGCGTGCAAATTATCGGGATGGCTGCCGAGGGTGCGAATGTTCGAGCCGGTCTCGCTGATGACGGCGGTAATGTCGGCGAGCATGCCGGGGCGGTCCTGCGCGCGGATCAACAAGGTGACGGGATAGGTGGAACCGGTCGCGCCGCTCCATTCCACTTCGATGCGGCGTTCCACTTGGTAGAGCAACTTTTGGACATTGGGGCACGAATTGGAATGGACCGCGACGCCGCGGCCGCGCGTCACGTATCCCACGATCTCATCTCCGGGGATCGGGTTGCAACATTTGGCGCGGAAGACCATCAGGTCGCTCTGCCCTCCGACCTGCAGCTTGGCTTCGCCCACGCCCAACATTCGCCGGACAGTCGAGACGAGCCGCGCCGAGGAATCTTCCTTGGCTCCCTCGGGTTTGGCCGGCGCCAGCGGCTCGCCCAGCGCATTGGAAATAATTTGCCGCGCCGAAAATTTTCCATAACCCAAATCCGCGAACAAATCCTCGAGCTTGGCGCAGCCGTATTCAGTGGCGACGCGCAACAGCTCCGCCTCGGGAATTTTTTTCAGGCTGCGGCCTACTTGCCGCGCTTCGCGCTCGAGCAAACGCCGGCCCACTTCGGTCGCCTGGCTGCGCTCGATGGAATTGATGTGGTGCCGGACCTTGCTCCGCGCGCGCGAGGTGCGCACGAAATTCAGCCAGTCCCGGCTGGGCACGTGGCCCTTCTGTGTGATGACCTCGACCACGTCGCCGTTCGCCAGGCCGTGCCGCAGCGGGACGATTTGCCCGTTCACTTTCGCGCCGATGCATTGATTGCCGACTTCGGTGTGCACGGCGTACGCGAAATCCACGGGTGTCGCACCGCGCGGAAGCGCCAGCACTTTTCCCTTTGGCGTGAACGCGTACACTTCCTCGGGGTACAGGTCCACCTTCAGCGTGGACATGAACTCCGAAGGCTCCTGCATTTCCTTGACCCATTCGATCAACTGGCGCATCCACAAAATGCGCTGATCGTCCGCGTCGGAAACGTCCTTGCCGTCCTTGTACCGCCAGTGCGCGGCGACGCCTTGTTCGGCGATGCGATGCATCTCCTGCGTGCGGATCTGCACTTCAAACGTCTGTCCGGAGTAGATCACCGTGGTGTGCAGCGACTGGTAAAGATTGGGCCGGGGCATGGCGATGTAATCCTTGAACCGGCCGGGGACGGGCCGCCACACCTGGTGGATCACGCCGAGCGCCGCGTAGCAATTGCGGATCGTGTCGGTAATGACGCGCACGGCCAGCAAGTCGTAGATCTGATCGACTGTGCGGTGCTGGCGCAAACTCTTCTGGTGAATGGAATAAAGGCGCTTGACGCGGCCGTCGACTTCGGCGGTAATTCCGTTTTCGTCGAGCCGTTTGCGAATCGTGTCCTTCAGTTCGGCGAGAAACGTCTCGAATTCTTTTCGTTTGGCGACGACGGTATTTTGCAGCTGCTGGTAAGCCTCGGGCTCGAGGTAGCTGAAGGCAATGTCTTCCAGCTCTCCGCGGATCAAACCCATTCCCAGGCGATGCGCGATCGGAGAATAAATATCGAGCGTTTCGCGGGCGATGCGCTGCTGCTTTTCAGGGGAAAGGAAACTGAGCGTGCGCATGTTGTGCAGCCGGTCGGCCAGCTTCACCACGACGACGCGCACGTCGTTCACCATGGCCAGCAGCATCTTCCTGACGTTTTCCGCCTGGCGCGCTTCGGGAGCCAGGAGGTCCAGCCGGTTGATTTTCGTGACGCCTTCGACGAGCGTCGAAATCTCCGGCCCGAAACGCTCGGCGATGCGCTGCGCGGACACGCGCGTGTCCTCGACCACATCGTGCAACAGCGCGGCGCAGAGCGTGGTGATGTCCAGCTTCATGTCCGCCAGGATGTGCGCGACTTCCAGGGGATGCGAAAGGTAAGGGTCGCCCGACTTGCGCAACTGCGTGCGGTGCTGCTCGGCGGCAAAATCAATCGCCCGGCGCAAGAGCTCAATGTCGCTCGCCGGGCGCGTTTGCCTCACTTTTTCGACCAGCTCGAGGAAGCGCAACTGCAGGGCCCGCGTGGTGCGCTCCGTCTTGCCGCCAACGCCGACCAGCGAAGACAATCCTACCGGCTTTTCCAGCGAAGACATGTGCTTGTATTTTATGTCTATTTGATGCCCCAGAGGAGAAAAGAGTTCCGGGAGTGCCTTACGTGACCCGGGCAGGCATCATGAATTCGATTGAGCGCGGTACTGTGTCTCACACAAGAGATTTTCACTCAAGCAGATTCTCGTTCTACGCGAAGAAGGACGCCAGTTTGGTCCGCATGGATCCGATGAATTGATCCGGCCCACAGGAATCAAATCAAAAACCCCATCCTCAAAGAACGACGGACGGGGCAGCCACCGTTCAAAATCATTCAGAGCCCGGGCCACCCGCCCGGAGGTGTCGCTGGAGAAGCAGATCCTGAAGGATTCGGCCTCGGAAAATCCCTGGCCCGACGCCAAGTGGTGAACGAGGTGATGCCGTAATTCCACACAGCGCCAACCGCCAGACCGCAGGCGCCGGCAATATACCAAGCTAGACCAAATTCCTTCGCCGACGCCGCGAGGCGGAGGTTGATTACGGCGCCAAGCGAACAGGCAGCGTAAAATGTTGCCAGGCCGGTAAGGATTCTCCGTCCTTTCAAGCGGCGATCCCGATAGGTCAAGCTGTTATTTAGGAAGAAATTTCCCGTCATTGCCACGAGAGTGGTGATTGCCAGGGCCTTCAGAAAACTAATGTCGAAAATTGAGACCAATACCCAAAATACAACCGAAGCCAACAACACGCCCACGGAGCCCACGATGCTGAAGATCAGAAAACGAACCGGGACGATGTGGCCGAGCTTCTTATCAATGAGCAGCTGCAAGTATTCGAGACCGATGGCGACATCCAGTTTGCTGGAGCCGTATAGGCGCTCGCGAAAGGTGTAAGGGATCTCGCCGACCCGCAAGGGGCGTCGCGCCGAAGCGACCAGGTCAAGCAAGATCTTGAAACCGATCCCAGAGGTGGAACGAACCACTTCTTCCAGATAATCGCGAGTCATAACAAAAAAACCGCTCATCGGATCGTTAAGATGAGTTCGTAGTATGGACTTGCCGAGACGGCGTCCGAGGTTGCTGAGAAGCACGCGATGCCACGCGAGATTTCCCATGCCGCCGCCTGTGGCATTTCGGCTAGCCACGACGATATCGAGGCGGTCTGATTTGAGTTTGGCGAACATCTGGGGCAGGATTCGCTCGTCGTGCTGAAGGTCGGCATCCATGACGGCAATATACGGCGCAGCGGTTGCCATCATGCCCTCGATACATGCGGACGCCAGGCCGCGGCGAAGAACGCGCTGTAAGACACGAATATTGCGACTGGCTCCGGCGATTTCACGAATGCAAGCGGCGGTCCCATCTCCGGAATCGTCATCGACAAAGATTACTTCATATTGGATTCCTGTTAGCGCCGCTGCCAGCCGATCCAAGACCGGCCGAATGTTACTCCTCTCCTCGAACGTGGGTATGACGATCGCGAGTTCCAGCGGCGCCGAGGGAGTTTCCTCATCTTTTCGCGGGACCTGACAAGCGGACGCTCGTATGGAAAGGCTCTCGGGTTCGAATGGAGTCGAAATCGAATTCATGGGACGACCTAAGGAGGCGCATTTTCATGACTGCAGGCACAGGGAGACGATGTGCCAAACGATAGCTCAACCCAGATTTCGGCTGCCTATGAAGGTCCTGAAATACCAGGCTTTTAATACAGAAATAAAATTCTGCATCTCTGTATCCTTCAAAATTCTGCGCGCCGAAGATTACGTAATTTAAAGGGTGTCCAAGGTAAATCCGCAAGTTCTAGAGCAATACTGATTCCAGATTGGCAGGCAGTGCGATCTACTTGAACGGGAACTGGTTGTTATTCAGAGTGCCGAAAAGAGAGGGGGAGATCGACACACGAGTTCTCAGTCACTACTTCCCGGTGTGCACAAAAAGAGACAGGCTCGGTTCGGCGGACGCCGGCCTCACGCCGAGCCTGGAGCTCAGCGGTACGGAACCTTTGGCATATGGCTTTCATCCAATAGATTTCCTCGGGTGGGGCAAGGGCCGGCTTATGGTCACCATTTTTTGCCGGCGATAACCGGGATCCACTTATTCTGCTTTATTCAGAAACACCGAATCCGCCAATCGGGCCGAAAGATTGTAAGCGCATTCTCCGAGAGGAGCCGGGGACCAACACCAGGAAAAGCAGAAAAAATACCGGGACGGCAGCTTGCACGTGCAGATCGCGAATTGCCGGGCCAAATAATGGCAGCGCGTAGCTGAGATAGATCAGCCACTTTATTACCCCTAGCCTTTCCGCGGCGCCGTTCCCGAGAATCCGGTCGCCAATCAGAAGAAACGCGGGCGCCAACACGACCAAATCATAGGAAGTGAGATGCGGATCCACAAGGACGGTGGCCAACAGGAATGCCGCGTATCGCAACGACAGAGGCTCCGGCGAGCGCCACGTTTTGTAAAGCAGAGCCAGCACGAGGACCGCGCTGATCAGGTACAAAGCGAAAGCGACGCTCGGCCACGGCAGTAACATCTGCCAGAACGAACGCAGCGAATACATCTGGTAGAGCTTCGGTTCGAGCAGCCCGGCATTCTGTCCCAAATTTCGCAGCGCCTGGAAGTAGTCCAACAGACAAGTCTTGCCGTAATACGCCCAGGCAATGCCCAATTGGATTGTCGTCGTGACCAGCCCGCCCAGAATCAATCGCCACTCCAAAGTCAGAGCGAACAAAACGGCGGCCGCGATCCCCAATGGCGGCTTGTAAAAAAGCAATCCCAGCGCCATCCCCGCAAAAAAAGGCTTCCGGCTCTTCAATCCGAGGTAGGTCAGGACGAACGCACAGAGCGCGATCGCGGAATTCTGGCCGAACGCGATCAGATTGAAGAAAGCGGGAAGCGCGAGCGCAAGGATTACGATCGTCGATCCTTCTCCTTGTAGATTCGGAGCGCTCCTCCACACTGCGTAACAGCAAGCTGCGTAGATTGCGGCACTGAAAAGCGCCCATAGCGCCGCCGCCCAAAAGTACGGAAGATTCGCAAATGGCAAATAGATCAGCGAAACCTGTGGCGCGTAAATCGGCAGGTAGCTTTCGTCCCCCAGGCCCGGGATCGCTCGATGCGAAAGTTGGATCTGCCCCTGGTAGTCGTACAGCAGCGGCCCATTGCGTTCCAGCGCGATTTTTCCCAAAACATATTCGTGGACGAAATCCGCGCCCTTCACAATCCCAAGCCAATCGCGCAGACCAGGATGCGTGAGATTCGCGGCATAGAACGACCACAAGATTGCGGCGAGCAACGTGGCGTGACCACGAATCCGCTTGCGCGTGAAGAACGGTGGGGATTGCGCCAAGTCAAGCCAGGCGCTTAGTTTAGACACGAAGGCCCTCGTTCATACTGATTCAAGATTTCCGTTTTTTGCCTCCTTTTCGCCCGACAGCCTAACCGTTTTGCCCGGCCGAATCAACCGCAAGTCGGCCTGGCCTCCAGGCGGTGCGTGGCTGGCGGCAGCCTGACATCAGGCAGATGATCCCGAGGGTAGCCGGGAATGCGACCTGGTCAGTGCGGGCTCATGGATCAAACGGCATAGAGAGTGCGTGCTCTCCAATGTATGTAGCCACAAGAATCAGTGGGTTTGCAGGCCAACTCGGAGCCTAAGGTCCAGGGGCCCACGTTCTCAGGGATGCGTCCACGGTTTCGGTGCCCGTGGTATGGCCGCCGGCATCAGGGGGTGGGCCACACGATCGCCGTTTTTCTGTCGAAGAACGCGTCCCGGTGGATGATGCCATTCCCGTACGTCAACGCCGAGTAACTGGCTTAGCTTTTTAGGGTTGCCGACCCTTTCGGTTTCAAAAAGGGTCGGCGTCTTGGGGTTCTCTCCACTACCTTGACTGGAGGGGCGGCCGGCGGGCTCAAAACAAAAAAGCGGCCCGGCAACGGGCCGCCTCTTTTACAAAGCTTAAATCAACCGACCTGATATTTGCTAGGGCTTGGCCGGAGTTTCCATTTTCTTCTGCTTGATTTCCTTGGCCTTTTCGACGAGATCGTCGGCCTGCTTAAGCAAGGACGCGCGCTCGTCGGGAGTGGCGGCCTCGTCGGCCTTGCGGCGCAGGAGGAGGTTCAGATAGGCCATGGCATCGTCGTAATCGGGGCGCAGCTCGAGGGCCTTCTTGAGATGGTCGATGCCTTCATCGATCAACTGGCCGTTCTCCTTGATGTAATCGCCGCGTACGTCCGGCGGCATGGGGTCATCGTCCTTGAGCGGTTTGCCAGGGTGCGAGAGGCGCCAGGCGCCGCGCGTCTCCAGGTTCGAGCGATACGTGAGCGTCCAGTCGATGACACCGATCCAGTAGTACGGCTCGGGATCTTCCGGCTTCAGCATGATGTGCTTCAAGTGGTAGGTTTTCGATTCCTCGAAGCGCGCCCGCGTGTAGGGAGTTCCGGCCATGTTGAAGAGGATGGAACCGATCCCGTCGATGGCCGAAATGTTGTTGGTCTCGGTGGGAATGGAAAGCACGTCCTGGAATTCTTTCACCGCGGCCTGGCCCATGCGGATGTTTTCGTCCGACGGAGCGCCGGGAATGTACTGCGTCGCGTAAGCCGTGGCGAGATACAGGCGGGCGTTGGTCAGCGTGGGATCGTTGTCCTTCGCATTCTTGAAGTACTCGATGGCCTGGTCGTACTTGCCATCGCGGTAGGCGGCGACACCCTTGTTCAGTTCGTCCCGGGCCTTCAGCTTGGCGCAGCCCGACGCGCCGAAACCGACCGCCATCATGGCCACCGCGAACAGCGCCACGGAATTCTTATTTTTGGAGTGCCGAAAATGCGCAAAAGGATTCATGGCAAACAATCCATCCCCGCGAATATTTTGTATTCCCCCGAGAGGGCAATGAAGTTACCGACGCTTGTACCTGTCGTCCCACGGTGCACAAAACCGCCTTCGCTATTTCCAGCGCCACCCCTAACCACGAAGGCACAAGCCACAGCCGCACACTCTACACCAGCAAGGCCTTGGATTCAAAGCAACTTTATTATTTGAGGGCAAAAAAAGCCGGCATTCACGGAGAGCAGGCCGGGCCGGCAACGGCCGTGAAGCTACTTCCCCGCTTCGAGATTGGCGGTGATCAATCCCACCTTGTCGATCCCGGAACCCCGCATGATGTCGATCGCTTTCGCGACATCGGCAAATCGGACCGCGTCGTCACCCTTGACGAAAGCGACTTTCTCGGCGCGCTCCTTGAAGACGTCGGTGAGGCGCGGCCCCAGAGAGTCCCACGTGGCGTCCTCATCGTTGATCTTCAACTTCCCGGTGTCGAGAATTTGCACGACGATCGTCTTTTGCGTGACCTGGTCCTGCTGCTTCTGGTTGGGCGGCGCGGGCTGCGGCACCAGCGCATCCAGACCTTTCGGCGTCAGCGGCGTGATCACCATGAAAATGATGATCAAAACCAGGAGAATATCGATCAGGGGGACGACGTTCATCGTCGCCATCGCACCGCCCTGTTTTCCTCCAACGTCCATTCCCATTGTCGTGGCTCCTAATTCAAATTACGCGTCGCGATGCGAACACCGGGACGGATGAGATAGCAAAGACGAAACCGGGAAGCGGAGACAAAAGTCCCGCCTCCCAGCGAAGATCAACCTGCCGGCGGTGGTGGAGCGGTCCGCCGACTCTGTTCGGCCCGATCGGTAATCAAGCCGACGTTATCGACGCCCGCGGAGCGAATCTCATCCACGACCTTGACCACGTCGCCATACTTGGCGCGACCGTCGCTCTTGACGAACACGGTCTTGTCCAGCTTGTTGGAAATGCGGTCCCGAACCTGATCGGCAATTTGCGAAACGTCCGACTTGGCACTGCCAAGAAAGACGTCCCCGCTCGCCGAGATGCCGACGATGACCGCGTCGTCCTTGTCGGCATTGGGCATGTCGGAGGGATTGTTGACTTTCGCCAACTCCACCGACAAGCCCTTGGTGAGCATGGGCGTGACCACCATGAAGATGATCAACAGCACCAGCATGATATCCGCCATCGGAATCACGTTCGGCGCCGCCATCTGCGGGCCGACGGTAGGCTTGTATGACATGGGTTACTTCTTTCCGCCCGCACGGCGTGTAATGAAGTAGTTCACCAGCTCCATCGAGGAGTTGTCCATTTCGACGTCGAACGCCTCAACCTTGTTGGTGAAGTAGTTGTACGCCCACACGGCGGGCACGGCCACGAGCAGTCC
>JBGQJJ010000067.1:0-10171 GCA_041498955.1 Terriglobia bacterium | reverse complement strand
GGCGTTATGGCCCGGCGCACGAATGACTTCGACGCCCGGGACAATCTCCGCGTCTCCTTCCAGCAACCACCATTGCCCCGATTTCTCCATCGGCAAATAGTTTTCAGGAAAATAGCTGGCGCGGTCGCGGTCCGTGGGCGCCTTGGCGTGCTCGAATTCGCCGCGCTGCACGACATAGCGCGCGTTCGCGAACACGGGAACCGCTTCCCCGTTCACGATGCGCGTGTTCCAGCCGCAGTGATCGAAGTGAAGATGCGTGTTGAGGACGATGTCAATCTTTTCAGGTGGAACGCCATGTGTCACAAGTTTGTCCAGTAGCCGGGGAGGCCCATCAAATGCATAGATGTCCGAGCGTTTCGCGTCCCACTTGTCTCCCGCGCCGGTCTCGATCAGAATCCACTTCCCCGCCGCGCGGATCAGCAAGGAATTCATGGCCATGAGGATTCGATTCCGCGCATCGGGCGGCGCAATCTTCTCCCACATCGGCTTGGGGATGACGCCGAACATCGCGCCGCCGTCCAGCCGGAACGTGCCATCGGTGAGCAGCCAGAATTCGAGGTCGCCGAGTTTCATGCGCTTTTCCGTGTGCTGTCCGCCCGCGCGAGCAATTCGCGAACGGCTGAATACGGATCCTTCCCGCGGCTGGCTACTTCGCGAGCCAATCTGTCAAGCGCGGCTTCGCCGTCCGCGCCCGATACCGCGCGTTTCAAAACCGCTTCCCCGGCGAGGGCTAGAAGCCTCGACTTCCAGTGTTCGATTTTTCGTTCCTGGCGCTCGGCGCTGTTGCTGAAGCGTTCGCGGTATTTGGCAATTGCCGAAGCAAGTTCGTCGACGCCTTTGTTTTCCGTAGCCACTGTACGAATAATCGTTGGCTTCCAGCCATCTCGTTCCGGCGCGAGTTGCAGCATCGCTTCCAGCTCCGCCTCCAGGCGTTCCACGCCTTCGCGATCCGATTTATTCAACACGAAAATGTCCGCAATCTCCATCAGCCCGGCCTTCATATTTTGCACGTCGTCGCCCATGCCGGGTACCAGCAGAACCAGCGTGCAGTCCGCCAGGCGAACAATATCCACTTCATCCTGGCCGACGCCTACGGTTTCGACGAGCACATATTGATTTCCGGCGGCGTCGAGGACCAGCGCGACATCGCCCGTCGTCCGCGCGAGGCCCCCGAGAAATCCGCGCGTCGCCATCGACCGGATGAATATGCCCGGGTCGCTCGCGTGGCCTTGCATGCGTATGCGGTCGCCGAGAATTGCGCCGCCCGTGTAAGGACTCGTCGGATCGACCGCAATAATTCCAACGCGATTCCCCTGCGCTCGATAATAGGCAGCCAGGCGATCGACGAGCGTGCTCTTCCCCGTTCCGGGCGCGCCCGTCACTCCGATCACAAAGGAGCGCCCCGTATCGGGAAAAATCCGCTGCAAGAGTTCTTCCGCCTGCGGGTCGTGGTCCTCAATCGCCGTGATCGCGCGGGAAACGGCGCGGACGTCTCCGGCGCGTATTTGCTCGGCCCACGTTTCGATGGATTCGGACATAGATTTTGGTAGCGCCGGCGTCCCGCCGGCGAATTTTCCGGGTCCCCACGCATTGCAGGAATGCCGGCAAGACGCCGGCGCCACCACACCTCTCGCGCCCAACTCATTGCAGGGTGTGGCCGCCGAATTCTGAATCCTTGGTGAGAAATCCGGACTGGAGCGAAGCAAGGAAGTTATCACAACCGCGGGGAAGCCCGTACACGAAAACCGAATCAGCGCGCGTCGAGAATTTGCCGCGCGATCACCATCCGCTGAATTTCGCTGGTCCCTTCTCCGATGGTGCAGAGTTTGCAGTCCCGGTAATATTTTTCCACCGGATAGTCCTTCACGAATCCGTACCCGCCGAAAATCTGCACGGCTTCGTTGGCTACGCGCACGCCCACTTCGCTCGCGTACAATTTTGCCATGCTGGATTCTTTAGTGAAACGCGCGGTTTTCTGATCCGCGAGCCACGCCGCGCGGTAAACCAGCCAGCGCGCGGCGTCGATCTCGGTAGCCATGTCGGCCAGCTTGAATTGAATGGCCTGAAACTCGCTGATGGCCTTTCCAAACTGCTTTCGTTGCTTCGCATATCCAGCGGCTGCTTCGTAAGCGCCTTGCGCCATACCGAGCGCCAGCGCGGCAATCGAGATCCGTCCTCCATCCAGCACTTGCAACGTATTCACGAAGCCGAGGCCTTCCTTGCCCAAGAGGTTCTCGCTCGGCACGAAGCAATCGCTGAAAATTACTTCGGAAGTGTCGCTCGCGCGCATGCCCAGCTTATTTTCTTTTTTGCCCGCGCGAAAACCCGGGTTGCCCTTCTCCACGATAAACGCGGAAATTCCTTTCGTTCCCTTCGGCTTGTCGGTCACGGCCATGGCCACGCAAACGTCCGCGTAGTGGCCGTTGGTGATGAAGGTTTTCGAGCCGTTGAGAACCCAGCCGCCGTCCTTGCGCACCGCGGTAGTTCGCGCGCCGCCGGCGTCCGAGCCCGCTTGCGGCTCGGTCAGCGACCAGCAGCCGAGTTTTTTGCCTTGCGCCAGCGGCGTGACATATTTCTTGCGCTGCTCCGGAGTGCCAAATTTATTGATGTGATTGGTGCACAACGAATTGTGCGCCGCAACGATCAGCCCGATCGAGCCGTCGACGCGCGCGAGCTCCTCGATGACCGTCGCGTACTCGACGTAGCCAAGGCCGGCGCCGCCGCAGTCCTCCGGAAAAATCACGCCCATCAGGCCCATTTCCGCGAGTTTCGGAATCAGCTCGGACGGAAATTGAGAGGCCTCGTCCCATTCCATGACGTGCGGGGCGATTTCCGATGCGGCAAATTCGCGCACGCTGCGCCGGAGTTGCTGCTGTTCGTCGGTGAAAGAAAAGTCCACAAGTCCTCAAGTAAATTGCGTCTCGAACAACGCTTATTTCCTTTATACCACAGGCATGCAGCAAGCTTTTTTGCGAGGGTTGGGAGAGGTTCCGAAGACGCAAGGGTTAAGTGGCACAGGCTTCAGCCTGTGGGGGTTGGTCCTAGGAAGGTCGCGCCTGCTTGCCACCAAAACCCACAGGCTGAAGCCTGCGCTACTTAATTCCAACCGACGTTGTGCCCTTTGTTTTGCTCATCGAGCCACTTCTTTAGCGGCGCAAAGTAATCGAGCAGGGCGGTTGCATCCATCTGACGCTCGCCCGTCAGCGCTTCGAGCGCGTCCGGCCACGGCCGGCTCGCACCCATTGCCAGCATTTTGGCGAGCTTTGCTCCCGCGGCTTTGCTTCCGTAGATCGAGCAGCGATGCAGAGGGCCCGTGTATCCCGCTTCCTTGCACAAGGCGCGATGGAATTGGAATTGCAAAATGGTGGCCAGAAAATAGCGCGCGTAGGGAACGTTGTCGGCCACGTGATACTTCGCGCCGGGATCGAAATCGGCCTCACTGCCAGCCACCGGCGGCGCGATGCCCTGATATTTCCGCCGAAGCTCCCACCACGATTGGTTGTAATCCGCGGGCTTGATTTCGCCGGAAAACACTTTCCAGCGCCACTGGTCGACGAGCAGTCCGAACGGCAGGAAAGCCACTTTATCGAGGGCGCGATCGAGCAATACGCCGATGTCCGCCGACGGCGGCGGCGCGGCTTCGATCAGGCCAATCTGTTTCAAATATTCCGGCGTGACCGACAGCGCGATCGTGTCTCCGATGGCTTCGTGGAAACCGTCATTCGCGCTGTTCGCGAACAAGGGCGAGAGATCGTTGTAGGCGCGCTGATAGAAGTTGTGGCCCAGCTCGTGGTGAACGGTCGTGAAATCCTCGGCCGTGGGCTCGATACATACTTTGATCCGCAAGTCGTCCCTGAAGTCAATGTCCCAGGCGCTCGCGTGGCAAACCACTTCGCGGTCACGCGGCTTCGTGAACATCGACCGTTCCCAAAACGTCGCGGGCAGAGGCTCGAAGCCGAGCGACGTAAAAAATCCCTCCGCGTACCGAACCATCCCTTTCGCGTCCACATCCTTCGCCCGCAATGCGGCGCCAATGTCAGGCCCCGGGTCCTCATTTGCCGGAGCGAGAAGCGGAAAGATATTGTTCCATTCCTGCGACCACATGTTTCCGAGCAAGTGCGCCGGAATCGGAGCGTCTTCGCGCACGACGTCCTTTCCATATTTCTCCGCCAGCTTCCAGCGAATGTAAGCGTGCAGCGAAACGTACAGCGGACGAACCTGCGCCCACAGGCGGTCGAGTTCCCTGGAAAAATCATCCGGCGGCATGTCGTAATTCGACCGCCACAGGACGCCCACATCGGAAAAGCCCATTTCCCGGGCGCCTTGATTGGCCAGATCGACGAGGCGAACGTAGCGGTTGCGCATGGGCGGCGCGATGGCGTGCCAACCTTTCCAGGCGTTCAAGAGTTCTTGCGGGTCGCGGCTGGTGGCCATGATTTTTTCAATGTCCGGCAATTCCTTGCAATTTTCCTTCTTTTCGTCTTTCTTGCCAGGCGCGCACCAGGTTCCCTTGCCGTAGTCGCTGTCGAGGGACACTTCGATCCTGGCCAGCTCAGCCTGCGCGGCGGGATCGCGCGGCGCGGGAATATCGACCGACAATTTCAGAAGCTTGAATTTGCGCGACACGTCCGGGGGAAGAGGAAGTTTTTCATACCGCCTGGCTTGGCGCGCGAGATCGGACGTCGCCGCTTTCACGGCTGCTTCGGCGTCCGCCGAGATCGCTTCGGTGTCGTCCGTGATGAAATTTTCGGCGACCCAGGAAGCGCGGCCGTTCTTGATCCACAGGTTCCGCAGGCGCGTTTCTGCATCCGAAATGAATCGCTCCGCCTCGGCCACCGTTGGCGCGGAACTGGTTGCTTTGTGCGTCGGTGAAACTCTTGCTTTCGAAGCCGCCGCCTGTCCGTTCGCGACAGGTGCAATCGCAGTGAAGACTGCAACAAGCAAACCCAAAACCCGCAGGCGCGATTCATTCGAAACGCCATGGGTTAAAGCCATGCGCAACGCCTTCCCTCCCTACTCCAAAAGATGCACGAACACTTCATTCGAAACGGTCAAGCGTTCCGGGGAAAGACGCAGGCGCGGCCCATCCCATTCGACCAGGCCTTGCGCCACGAGTTCCTGTACGCGCGGGCGCAGTTTCGCTCCATATCTTGACTCGATGCCGCCTAAATCGATCCCGGCAAGCTGGCGCAGCCCCAGGAAGAGCTCCTCTTCAAGAGCCTGGCCATGCGTCACGCTCTCGAGCTGTTCGACGGGAAACCGTCCTTGCAGGATAGCGTCCGCGTACGAAGCAGGGTCATGCGCATTGGCCCAGCGCTGCGAGCCGTTAAAGGAGTGCGCGCCGGCGCCAAATCCGAAATACGGTTCGCGGCGCCAGTACTTGAGGTTGTGGCGCGATTCGAAGGCGGGAAGTCCCCAATTGGAAATCTCATAGTGCCCGTAGCCCGCGGCGGCAAGTTTCCGGCAGCCATGCTCGTAATAATTCGCCATGGAATCATCGGAGGGCAGCGCCTTCGCGGAGTAACGCTCGCCGCTTTGCAGGACTTCCAGTCCCAGGCGGCTGCCCTCGTCAATTTCCATCATGTAGATCGATACGTGTTCGGGCCGCAGGTGCAGCAACTGTTCGACCGAATCCTCCCAACTGCGATCGGTCTGATGCGGTAGTCCGGCAATCAAATCAAAGCTGAGATTGCCAAATCCCGCGGCGCGCAGAATTTTCGTTGCCTCGAAAACATCGGCGCGGCGATGCATCCGTCCCGCGGCGCGCAATTCGGCGTCGTCGAAGGATTGAACGCCCATGCTGATGCGGTTGAATCCGGCTTCGCGCCAGGCGTCTGCTTTTTGGGAAGAGATGGTTTCCGGATCGGCTTCGAGCGTCACTTCCTCGAATTGCGACGGGAACGAAGCGCGAATCGCCTCGATGATTTGCGCGAGGCTTGCAGGTTCAAGAAGGCTGGGCGTTCCGCCGCCGAAATACACGGTATCGACTGCAGATTCCGGAACGTCCGCGATTCCATTTTCACGTAGCAGGCGGGGGAATTCGGCGATTTCGCGGCAGACTGCGCGGACGTACGGCGCGTATAAATCCTTTGAAAACACGCCCGTGTGGAAGTTGCAGTAGGTGCACTTCGTCTGGCAGAACGGTACCTGCACGTATACGCCGAGTCGCGTCATCTGCCGTAGAATTTAGCATAGGTGTGAGCGGTGGCGCTTGGTTGAGCGGCGCGTGTATGTCGGCTGGATTTTGGGGCGCAGAACTTCTGTGCCGCCCCTGGCGGGGCTGGTTTGTTATGTCGGGGGCGTTTCCCACCACTTCCGTGGTGGGCTACGGTATTCCGTCCCTCTGGGACTTTTGGCATCAGGAAGTTAGTCGATTGTGTTGACGGGCAAACTGGGACTATGCCAATGCCAATGACGATGTTACTCCGTAGAAAGAGAACCACGGCTTCGCGGCCGTCAGCCGGCCGTTGACGTTCTTGATATTTTTTACGCCCTGGTCATTCAGCCAGTCTTCGAGGGCCTTTACGCCCTGCTTGCCATAGACGGGAATCGCATCCTTCCAGGTGGCGCGCCCGCACAGGACTCCCGAAAAATTAACTCCTGTTTCGGAGGCCAGGTCCAGCGTTTCCGAGAACGTATCGTTGCTTACGCCGGCCGAAAGATAGATGAACGGTTTCTTCGCGGAGGCCGCGGCCTTGCGGAAATGCTCCTTCGCTTCGTCGCGCGTGTAGGCGAACTCACCCTTGCACGAGCGCGTTCCTTTAACGAACGCCATCGTCACGGGAACTTCGACTTTCAACACGTCAACGGCGTACTGCGGCTTGCTGAATTCCTCCATGCTGCGTGTCACCACTTCCGGCTTTTTCTTCGCGAAATCCAAACCCTTTTCGTCGGCGCCCTCTTCGTATCCCACGAACTCCAGGAAAAATGGAACGTCGGCGGCTACGCATTCGGCGCCGATGCGCTCGACCCAGGCGTGCTTCACATCGTTAATTTGCGCCGAATCAAATGGCGTGTAGTAAAGAAGAATCTTGATGCAATCGGCGCCATCGGCCACGAGGCGGCGCACGGAATAGTGGTCCAGCAAGTCGGGGAGGCGCCCGGGCTGCGTGTTGTCATAGCCGCTGTTTTCGTAGGCCAGCAGCAGACCGGCATTCTTGGCGCGCTCCTTTGCCGCCGAAAGGCCGTATTCCGGATCGAGCAAAATGGCTGTGGCATGCGGCGTCAGAACGCGAGAGACCGCTTCCTTGAATTCCGCCATCATTTCGTTTGTGACGGCTTTCTTATCAATACCCTTGTCCTTGGCGATCGCGCTTTTCAGCGAGCCGCGCTGGTCCATCGCCGCCGCGGCGATCACGCCGCGCGAATCGGAAACGGCTTCGAGCCCCTTGCGTTTTCCAGGAGTAAGTTTCATTCCAAAATTCCTCCGCTCATGACCTCAACAATTTGGTTTCCCAGTGCAAAATCTTACCACGCCAGCATACTCCCCAACTCTTCTCTTGAGGCCATTCTTGAGGTGTTGCTGCGAAAAATACATAGGGGCCAAGATACCGTCGAGCGACATAGGTGTAGCGCTCGCCTTCAGGCGAGCATCCGCTTTAATCCAGAATGCCCGCCTGAAGGCGGGCGCTACATGGAACCAATCTACTTCGCGGCCGGTTCCAGGAAAAGAAAGCAGTGCTCCCCCGTTCCTGTCTTGATGTGGCGGTCGAGATGATCGAGAAGGTTCAGTCCCTCCGCAGCCAGGAAGGTAAGCAAACCGAAGGACCGCTCCTGCAGCGCGCTGTTCGGAACGAGCGAGTTGGCAATCTCATTCTCATGCGTATTCAGGACGCCCGTGCGAAACCCTTCGGCGCGGCCGGCTTTTGCGCGCAGGCCATTAAATTGATAAAGCATTTTCTCGGATGCCGTGTCGAGCGCGCCAATCAGTGTCTGATCCAACTTCGTGAGCGGTTCGCGCAGGCCATCCACCAGGGCTTTGATCGCTCGTTCGCCCTCATCAAAACGCGCCGAGAGCGCTTGCGGCAGCGCCTCCGCTTCGAGGCGCGCGCGGAGTTTGTGGCGCCCCTGAAGAATATCGCGCACATCCAGATTATATTTCCTGAGCAAATTGGAAACGTGCGAGGGCACGAGCGTAAAACCGGCGCGCGGCAAGACAGCGGGCGCCCGGCCAAGAAGCTTCTTATAAAGCAGCGAGGTTTGCGCGTGATAGGCCACTTCCGCGGCCCCGGCGATGAAGGCAACCGTCGGCAGCAGCGTGTCCTGAATCACGGGGCGAAGCAGCGCGCTGGGACTGAAATCTTCCGGGCGGTTTTCCATCGCTTTGATCGTTTCGTCGATCGATTCCGTTTTGTTCCCGGCCGCAAGCCCGCCATTCACTGGTCGAAGGGCTACCCGCTGCCCGTCGACGATGCGAAACACGAGCGTACTTTGTTCCGTGACTTTAACCTGCGCGTGGAAGCCGGCCTTTTCGAGGGCTTCGGATCGCGCTACGAGTTCAGAGGCAAGGGCTTGGTGTTCTTTCACCGCGCGCCGCATGGCCGGCAAGGACAAACGGTGCAAGTCCGGCGACATGGGATCGAGAAAAATGAGGCCGCGCCCGGCGAGAATGCGTGTCATCAGTTTCCCGAACGAGGAACCCAACGACTCTTCGGGCGCATAACTATTCGCGACCCACTGGCCGATTTCCTCGGCCCACGGTCCTTCCAGGAGCGCGGCCACCTGCGCCGCAAGTCCCCGTACGGCCCCGCCCAGGTGGATGTCGCCGACGCGCCGGTCGGCAATCCCGGTGGTCGGCAGATCGAAACGCTCGAAGCCGCCGCGCTTCAGAAAGAAACAATGATCCACTTCCGCGAGGTCATGGTCCTCGGTGGCCAGCCAGAAGACTGGGACGGCGTTCACACCGCGCTCGGTCAATTCGCGCGCCACGTGAATGGCCGTGAGCGCCTTGTACATGCTGTACGCGGGGCCGCCAAACAGGGCGACCTGCTGCCCCGTCACCACCGCGACCGCGCCGTCTCGCAGCCGGTCCAGATTTCGAGTCGTGGCATCGTCTCCGCCAAACGATCGATTCTGGATCCTCAAAACGTCCACAACGGCGCGGCGAACGGAGTCCTCGAGGCGCATCTCACGAGCGGCCTCATCGATTCCATTGGCATTGGGAGGATGGCTATAGAAATCAGAGACGCTGGCAAAATCGGAAAGAAATGTGGAATAGAGGTCCGTGGTTCCTGGCAACTCGGCCGGTAAGATCCAACTACACTCCATCAGGCGTTCCATCCTTGTGTCCGCACAGCAAACCCGCTTGGCGCGATCGCAACGGGTATTGGATGACGAGGAATCCGATCGGATTCAGATTGAAACCGCGGAAGACTCGAGTAGCACAGCCACTCTTGGCTGTGCGGTTTTCGCAGCTTTCACGCATCCATAAATGTTCGACGATCGCAAAACCCGCACAGGCAGGAGTGCCTGTGCTACTAAAAAACTCAGTCCCCAGCGGAAGGCAGTTGCGGCGCGGCCGCTTTCTTGGAATGGAGCGATTGTAGCGGCGAAACTTCCAAAGTTTGTTCGACCAGCGCGCGAATCCCTTTGGCGGCCGCATTCGCGGCGGACAGCGTGGTGATGCAGGGAATATTGTACCGAATCGCCGCGCGCCGGATGGATTTCTCATCGTAAAACGATTCGCGGCCGAGGGGCGTGTTGATGATCATGTCCACCTTGCCGGTCTTCACCAGGTCCACAATATTCGGCCGGCCCTCGTTGACTTTGTACACGGGCTCCGCCGGGACTCCAGCGGCTTCGAGCGCCGCGGCGGTGCCGCGCGTGGCGATCAGGCGGAAACCGAGGGCGTGCAATTCCTTCGCCAGGGGAGCGCAGTGGCGCTTGTCGTGGTCGCTCACGCTCAAAAAAATCGAGCCCTTGCGCGGCAGGCGCTGCCCGGCGGCGAGTTGCGCCTTGGCAAAGGCCTGGCCGTAACTCTTGGCCACGCCCATGACTTCGCCGGTCGAGCGCATCTCGGGACCCAGAATCGTGTCTACGCCTTTGAATTTATTGAACGGAAAAACGGGGGATTTTACGGAGTAATAATCGCGCACGACAATCTCCGCCACGCCGTCAGTCGTCACGAAGGGAAGATTCATGTCGCGAAGTTTGCGGCCCGCCATCAGCAGTG
>JBGQJJ010000066.1:0-10272 GCA_041498955.1 Terriglobia bacterium | reverse complement strand
CTATTGCGCAACGCGTATTCGCAGAATTATCTGTATCTGATCAAAAAGCCGGAGGACCAGTATCAGGTGATCCTGGAAGTTCAGGATTCCGAGCGCGCCAAGGCCGACAATCTCTCGCTGCTCTATATCCGGTCGGACGACGGAAAGAATTTAGTGCCGCTCAACGCGCTGGTCGACTGGAAAAGCTCACTGGGACCCCAGTCTGTGAATCACCTGAATCAGTTCACCAGCGTCACGATCTATTTCGACTTGAAGCCGGGGGTGGCGATCGGCGACGCCACAGACTTTATCGGCAAGGCCGAAGCGGAGATTGTGCCGCCCACGATTCGCGCGAGCCTGCAGGGCGAAGCGCTGACGTTCCGTAACACCGTGAGGGATTTGACCTTCTTGATGGGGCTCGCCGTGTTCATCATGTACGTGATCCTGGCGATTCTTTACGAGAGCTACGTCCATCCGCTGACCGTGCTCTCGACGCTGCCGACCGCGCTCGTGGGCGGATTGCTGACGCTGTACTTCTTCGGCGAGCAGGCGTCGCTGTACGCGTTCGTGGGCATGTTCATGCTGATGGGCATCGTGAAGAAGAACGGAATCATGATCGTCGATTTCGCCCGGCAGCGCGTGGACGCCGGCGAGAGCGCGGAAAAGGCCATCCATGACGCGAGCATCGACCGCTTCCGTCCGATCCTCATGACCACGCTCGCGGCGGTCATCGGCGCCGTGCCCATCGCCGCGGGGTACGGAGCCGACGGGGTTTCGCGCCGTCCGCTGGGGATGGTGATCGTCGGCGGGCTGGTCGTCTCGCAATTCATTACGCTGTATGTGACGCCGGTCATTTATTTGTACCTCGAAGAGTTCCAGGAAAAAGTGTTGAACCGCACGTCGTTCTTCCATTCGGGACATACTCAGATTCCTTCCGCGGGCGGCCGAATTACCGCTTCGGATGGGGCGGCGGATTGAGACTCGGGATTTTTTGGCTTTCGTGGCGCAGGCTTCAGCCTGTGGGGGTTCGTTCTTGCAAGGACCAAACCCCACAGGCTGAAGCCTGCGCCACTGTTGCTGGTGCATCGGCAATTTATGAATAAGTTTTTCATCCATCGGAGCGCCGTGTTGGGTTCGCCAATCGCGGTGTGCGCGCTCGTCATTTTTCTCGCCGGATGCACGGTCGGCCCCAATTACAAGAGGCCGAACACCGACGCCCCTATCGCCTACCGGGGACTGACGGCGGAGGAAGCGGCCAGCGCGTCCACACAATCGCTTGGCGAACAAAAGTGGTGGGAAGTCTTCCAGGACGAAGAGCTGCAGAAGTTGATTCGCACGGCGCTCCAGCAGAATTATGACGCGCGGATCGCGGCGGCGCGCGTCCTGGCGGCGCAGGCGCAACTGGGAATTACGCGGGCAAGTCAATTTCCCACGGTGAACGCGGTCGGCAGCGGGACCAATCTGCACAATCCCGCGACGGGCCCGATTCCTTCGTATGGTTTGACCATCGGGAAGGTGTTGGCACCCGCGGCGTGGGACGCCGACTTCTGGGGCAAGTATCGCCGGGCGACCGAAGCGGCGCGGGCGAATTTGCTGGCGACCGATTGGGCGCGCCAGGAAGTGAACGCCACGCTCGTGGCGAATGTGGCCGCCGCGTATTTTCAGCTTCGCGAGCTCGACCTGGAGCTGGAGATTTCCGAGAAGGCGCTGGCCTCACGGAAAGAATCGCTCGACCTGACGAAGACGCTCGAGGAGCACGGCATCAATTCCATTCTCGATGTGCGCCAGGCGGAACAGCTCGTCTATATCGCCGCGGCGGACATCGCCGATCTCCACCGGCGCATCGGCCAGCAGGAGGATTTTCTCAGCATCCTCCTGGGAAATAATCCGGGACCGATCGCCCCGCGCGGAAAGGAACTCATCGACCAGCCGCATCCGCCGGCGATCCCTGCCGGGCTTCCTTCCGCGTTGCTGGAGCGGCGGCCGGACATCCGGCAATCGGAGGAGTTGCTGGTCGCGGCGAACGCGCAAATCGGCGCCGCCAGGGCGGCCTATTTTCCGGATATTTCGCTGACGGCGCAGCCCGGCTTCCAAAGTTCGTCGCTTACCAATTTGTTCAGCGGCTCGGCAGGGTTGTGGACATTTGCCGGAACGGTTACGCAACCGATTTTCAATGGCGGACAAATTCGTTCCAACGTTCGTTTGGCCGAAGCGCAGCAGCAGGAAGCGGTCCTGACGTATCAGCAGACCATTCAAGGCGCGTTTCGCGACGTCTCCGACGCCCTGATCGCCTACCAACAGGACCAGGAATTTCTCGCACAGCAGGAGTTGCTCGCGCGCGCCGCCGAAGACGCCGCGCAACTTTCCGGCAAGCGCTACCAGGCCGGCACCACGAATTATCTGGAAGTCCTGACGAACGAGACGAATTACCTGTCCGCCGAACTTGGCCTCGCGCAAGCCCGCCTCAACGAACTCCTCGCCCTCGTGCAAATCTACAAGGCGCTCGGCGGCGGATGGCAGCAGTAGTGACCCAGCGTTCCGGGTAGGACAGGCCAGCGGCTTAAAGCCGTATTGATTCTGCATACTTACGGCACGGCTGAAGCCGTGCCCCACAAAGATTCTGCAGTTACCGCACACGCTGCGAACCGCAACCTCGTCGTCACTTCGGCGGAGGCTGAACTACACGCAATCGTCGCTCGAGGAATCGGCGCTCGCTGTCGTTGGTGACGAGGGCGAGCGCGCGCACATAACTCTTTGCGGCTTCGTCAAGCAAGCCGAGACGGCGCAGCAGATCGGCGCGCGCGGCGTGTAGCAGATGATAGTCGTCAAGGTCGTTTGACGCGGACAGGCCGTCCATCACTGCAAGTCCTGCACGAGGGCCCTCCGCCATCGCGACTGCCACGGCGCGGTTCAGGGATACGATGGGCGAGGGCTGCGCGCGCTCCAGTTGATCGTAATGGCGGACGATCTCTGCCCAGTCGGTGTCTGCGGGACGGGCAGCCTTGCAATGCACGGCGGCAATCGCGGCCTGGAGCGCGAATGGGCCAGGGGCCCCGCGCGGCGAGTCCTTTAGTAGAAGCGATGCCTCGGCAATCTGCTCGTGGTTCCAGCGGGCGCGGTCTTGTTCTTCCAGGACGACGATTTCTCCGGCCTCATCGAGACGCGCATCGCGCCGCGCGTCGTGAAGCAGCATGAGTGCGACGAGCGCCGTTGCTTCCGCCGGGGGTTGCGGCTCCATCAAAGTGATCACCAGGCGGCCCAGGCGAATGGCTTCGGCGGACAGATCGGTCCTGACCAGCGACGCGCCCCGAGTGGCCACGTAGCCTTCATTGAAAACCAGATAAATCACGGTCAGTACGGCCTCGAGCCGGGCGGCTATGTCATTCGTTCCGGGGACGATGTACGGGATGCCCGCGTCGCGAATCTTTTGTTTGGCGCGGACCAGCCGCTGGGCCATCGTGGTCGGAGAAACGAGAAACGCCCGCGCGATCTCGTCTGTCTCGAGGCCGCAGAGCGTTCGCAGAGTAAGCGCCACCTGCGTTTCCGGCGCCAGCGCGGGATGGCAACATGTAAAAATTAGGCGGAGTCGCTCATCTTGAATCTCGCTGGCCTCGTACTCCTTCGCTGGAGTGGCCCCGGTGTAATCGCGGGCCAGCTGAGGCTGGATCTTTTCCGTGAAGAGTGTTCGCCGCCGGAGCCGGTCGATGGCCTTAAAGCGCGCGGTTTGGACAATCCAGGCGCGCGGGTGAGCCGGGACGCCGGACGCCGGCCACTGCTCCAAAGCGGCCGCAAATGCCTCTTGCGCATACTCTTCGGCCAGGTCGAAATCGCCCAGCAACCCGATCAGTGTGGCCACAATCCGGCCCCAATCGGAGCGATAGACTTCCTCCACGGCTGAGGCTGCATCTACGTTTGCAGGCATGTCCGATTGTAAGTATTTTTTGGTATGGATGTCGATCTGGACCCGCGCCGTTCGATCTACGTATAGGGAGGCGGAGATGAAATACATGTTGCTGATTTACCTGGATGAGAACGGACTGAGCGAATCCGAGCGGGCGCAATGTTACGGGGAATCCGCGCAGTTCGCCGTCCAGCTCAGCAAGAGCGGGCAGTATTTGGGCGCAGGACCGCTCCATCCGACCTCCACGGCGACCAGCGTCCGTGTGCGCGACAACAAGCGGGTAGTCACCGACGGCCCGTTCGCGGAGACGCGCGAGCAGCTCGGCGGCTATTTCCTGGTCGACGCCAAGGACCTTGACGAGGCCATCGGGATTGCCGAGCGGATCCCGGCCGGGCGTTGGGGAACCGTGGAAATCCGGCCCGTGATGGAAATTCCGGGCTTGCCGACCGGGTAGCGCGGGCATCAGCCTGCGGGGTTTCGTCCTTGCCAGGACTAAAACCCGCAGGCTGAAGCCTGCGCTACCGGGGATTCAACCGCACAACTGTGGGTTCCGCGGGATAGAACATTTGGGGAGCGCGAGATTAAAAACAAACTTATCAGGAGAGATAAAACATGTGGTTCATGATGATCGTGAAAGCCAGCAAAGATTGTGAGTCGGGGAAGACGGATATTGAGCAGCTCCCGCCGGCGATCAGAAAGTTTAATGATGAAATGAGGAAGGCCGGCGTGTTAGTCGAGCTTTCGAGGCTCCATCCGAGTTCGAAGGGAGCACGCATCAAATTCTCGGGTGGGAAACATTTGGTGACCGACGGGCCGTTTGCCGAGACCAAGGAGCTGATCGGGGGCTACTGGATCATCCAGGTGAAATCGAAGGAAGAGGCGATCGAATGGGCCAAGCGCGTCCCCGTTCCAGATGGCGAAGACTGGGAATACGAGATTGAAATTCGCCAGTTTCTCGAGATGGAGGGTTTCGCACCGAGCGCGGCGGCCATTCGCACGGTGGACCTCGGGAAAGATCTCGCGAAAACACAGGCGCAAGCGCATTGAGGGTGTCGATTTCATGCCTCGTCGTTCGATTTACTGGCAGAGCGCGGGTTCGACTGATCCGAAACACTCAGCGAGGGCAACAGTAAACCGACAGCAAAGGGAGATGGCGATATGCAAAAAATCACGCCGTTCTTGTGGTTCGATGGGAAAGCGGAGGAGGCGGCCAATTTTTATGTCTCCATTTTCAAGAACGCGAAGATTGGCAAGATGAATCGTTACGGGGACCATGGGCCGGGACCGAAGGGAACGGTTATGATCGCGACGTTTCAGGTTGAGGGGCAGGAATTCATCGCGCTAAACGGAGGCCCGCAATTCAAGTTCTCTCCGGCCATTTCGTTCGTCGTGAATTGCGAGGCGCAGGAAGAAGTAGATGAGCTGTGGGAGAAGCTCTCCCAGGGCGGAACGAAACAACAGTGTGGCTGGTTGCAGGACAAGTTTGGCGTCTCCTGGCAAATCGTTCCGACCGTGCTGCCGAAGCTGATGAGCGATCCCGATCGCGAAAAAACCAGTCGAGTCATGCAAGCTCTGATGCAGATGGACAAGATCGACATCCGGCGCTTGGAAGAGGCGTTTCAGCAGGGGTGAAGGGCGCAGCGCATGCTTGAGTGGCTGCTGAAAAAGTAAGTGCGGAGGCGGTCTTAGTAGCACAGCCACTCTTGGCTGTGTGCCATTGTCATGCGCCGCAAAAATCGCACAGCCAAGAGTGGCTGTGCTACTTAAAAATCAGGAGACAGGACCATGCGATTCATGATGATCGTCAAAGCGAGCAAGGACTCCGAGGCGGGGAAGATGCCGAGCGAAGAGCTCCTCACCGCCATGGGAAAGTACAACGAAGAACTGATGAAAGCCGGTGTGCTGGTGGATCTCTCGGGGTTGCAAGCGAGCTCGAAGGGGGCGCGCATCAGGTTCTCGGGAGGGAAACGAACTGTTATCGACGGGCCATTCGCCGAGACGAAGGAGCTGATCGCCGGCTACTGGATCATCAACGTGAAATCGAAGGAAGAGGCCATCGAGTGGGCCAAGCGCGTCCCCAATCCTCAGGGCGAAGGCCGGGAAGCCGAGATCGAACTTCGGCAGTTTTTCGAGATCGAGGATTTCGCGCCGAGCGAAGCGATCGATCGCGCGGTGGAACTGGGGAAAGAGCTGGCGAAAACCAAGAAACAATCGCGATGAGGCTGCTTAGGGGGATATCGCCCTGGGAACGCCAATCTCCCGATTGGCGACTTTCATAACGCCAATCGGGAGATTGGCGTTCCCGGGGTTCAAAATCTTTCGTCGGGACTGAAGGCCCGACCTCCTAAGAAACTGTGCGCTGACTGACATAGGGACTTAGTCCATAATGGCGGGAACTTTAAAAAGGAGCGAGAGAGATGAGCAAAGTGCGTGTACTCGTTGGGACAAGGAAAGGCGCATTCATACTTTCTTCGGACGGCAAGCGGGCAAAATGGGACGTCAACGGCCCGCACTTCGCCGGCTGGGAGATGTACCACCTCAAGGGGTCACCCGTAAATCCGGATCGGCTTTATGCGTCGCAAACCTCCGGCTGGTTCGGGCAGATCATTCAACGGTCCGACGATGGCGGCAAGACGTGGCATCAGCCAGGAACGGCTACAAACGAGCCGCCCGCGCAAGCTGGAAGGCCGGCGGGCGTGAGCAATATGTTCGTCTACGACGCATCGAACGAGACGGGCAAGCCGCTCACCACGCACCAGTGGTATGACGGCACCCAACATCCGTGGGAGTTCAAGCGCGTGTGGCATCTCGAACCGTCACTGACCGAACCGGACACGGTCTACGCCGGCATTGAGGATGCTGCGTTGTTCCGCTCGACCGACGGCGGACAAGTCTGGAAGGAGTTGCCCGGGCTTCGCGGCAGCGACACCGGGCCTCGCTGGCAGCCGGGCGCCGGCGGAATGTGCCTGCACACAATCCTGCTCGATCCTAGCAATCCGAAGCGAATGTTCATCGCCATCTCGGCCGCGGGCGCGTTTCGCACCGACGACGGAGGAAAAACCTGGAAGCCGATCAATCGCGGGCTGAAATCCGAACATATCCCGGACCCGACGGCGGAAGTGGGACACTGCGTGCACCGCATCGCGCAGCACCGCTCGCGGCCGAACACGCTGTTCATGCAGAAGCATTGGGACGTGATGCGCACGGACGACGCCGGCGATAACTGGCGCGAGATCAGCGGGAACTTGCCGACCGACTTTGGTTTCGTGATCGACGTGCACGCGCACGAGCCGGAGACCGTGTACGTCGTTCCGATCAAGAGCGACTCGGAACATTTCCCGCTGGACGGGAAATTGCGTGTGTACCGCAGCCGCACGGGCGGAAACGAGTGGGAGCCGCTCGCCAAAGGCCTGCCGCAAAGCGACTGCTACGTCAACGTATTGCGCGACGCGATGGCCGTGGACTCGCTCGATACCTGCGGCGTGTATTTCGGCACCACCGGCGGACAGGTGTACGCTTCGGCCGATGCCGGAAATAACTGGGCGCCGATCGTGCGCGATCTTCCGGCCGTGCTTTCCGTCGAGGTTCAGACGCTGCCATGATCCGCGTAGTGTTACCGCAGCATCTGCGAACGCTGGCGCGCGTGAGCGGCGAGGTGCTGATTGAAGTCCAGGGCCAGGCGACGCAACGCTCGGTCCTTGACGCGCTGGAAAATTCCTATCCGATGCTGCGCGGCACGATTCGCGACCATGTGACGCTCGAGCGCCGGCCGTTCTTGCGGTTCTTCGTCTGCGCGGAAGATTGGTCGCATGAAGCGCCGGATACTCCCTTGCCCAAAGAAGTCACTTCGGGAGCCGAGCCCTTCCTCATCATAGGTGCCATTGCCGGAGGATGAGTTTGGGCCGCGGGAGCGACGCGCGAAAAAATTCTCAAACGATGTGCCGCAACTTTTCGATTTTCCCAGGTATTCCAGCGCTCTGTGTGGATTTGGGCGCGGCGGCAACAGGGGCAAAAACTCGGACCAGTTCCAGATCAAGCCATCCACGGTCGGCTTCATTGTATAGGGTGGCGAGCGCCTGGCTGGCCGGGAATGCTTCTCGATAAGGACGGTCAGTGGTCAACGCGTCATAAATGTCAACGATCTGAAGGATGCGAGCGGCGAGCGGGATGGCGTCTCCGCGGAGGCCGTCGGGATAGCCGCTTCCGTCCATTCGCTCGTGGTGGTGTCGAATGATGGGAAGCACGCGGCGAAACGATTTCAACGGGGAACAGATGCGCTCGCCTTCGACGGGATGCCGCCGCATGATCGCGGTTTCCTGAGGGGTGAGCGGCCCCGCTTTCAACAGGACCGAATCGGGGACAGCCACTTTGCCGACGTCGTGAACGATCCCGGCGACGCGAAGCGCTTCGACCTGTTCGTGGGACAGGCCGACACTAAGTCCCAATCGCACGGCCGACGTCGCGAGCCTTTCACAGTGGCCCCGCGTGTAACTGTCGCGCGCTTCGATCGTGCGCGCCAGCGAAAGAACCACCGCTTCGGCCTGTTCATCGATGTAGGTTTTGAGCTGCAGCAACGATTGAATCCTCGTAAGCGCCTCCCAGCGCGTCGGGCGCGCTCCCCACACATCATCAGCCTCTGAGCCACGCGAGGCGGACAGACATGGTTCGTCGGACAGTCCCTCGATCAAAATAACCGGCGTGAGCTTGTTGCGCGGATCGTCTTTCAGCCGGCGGCAAATTTCCAGGCCCGATACATCCGGCAAGCCGGCTTCCAGCAGCACGAGGTCCGGCCGAAGATGCGCGCACAGATCGGGGACCCGTTCCCCGGTCGCAATGGCCACGGTGTGGTAGCCTTGATTCTCCAGGAGCTGTTTCCAATTTTCGCGTTTCTCCAGATCAGCGAATACAACCAGAATCGACGCACTCATCCCGGTTCATCCCCCCTCAGCAGGCACACGCAAGCGAAGGTCTGGCAAACGGCTCGTTTGCCGATCCTCGGTGACGAGGCGCGCAAGCACGACATTTTGCGCCCGCTTTCGCTTTGCAAGGCCCGCGAGCAAAGGCCACGGGGACGACAGGGGTCGAGGGAGGCAGGCTTTTAAGGCACAAACGAGGCCAAACCTTCATCAAGTTTATTAGGCTGAAAACGAAGGGCTCTACACGATTATTTCTAAGGCACTAAAGTAATTAGGGTATTTTTTTCCCGAGAGAGGGAAAATGTGCCCTGTGGAAAAGAGAAATGAATCGACGTTCTACATAGGACCGTTCACCCCGCTGACGAATCCACCGACGTGCCCGGTCAACAGGGTTAGAGCGACCGCCACGACTTCCACGGTTAAACGGAACGCTGGTGAATTGGCCGATGGTTCACGTTGTTCCCGGATATGTAGCCAACAAACCAGCCAGATCAGTACGCTCGAAGAGAGCGCGAGAAACATATGCAGCTTGAGATTTCCCCGTGGCGCTTTGCCTTCGAATTGCAGTTGCCACGCCAGGAGGCCGGTGGCGACGGTTGGAACGGCGGCGATCGCCGCCGCAACCACCGTGTAATACGCGGCTCGAAGCAGAGCAAGATTCTGCTTCCGCAGCGATAGCAGATCGAATGCCACGCTGACAAAAATCAGCGCGATGGGAAAGTGGACCATCGCAACATGCTGCGCATGTTTGGCGAGGAGCACCGACTTCAGATCAAACGGATTCATTCTGCGCTCCTCGCATCACTGCACTACGATTTTGGCGACCATCTTCGGATGAATCGCGCAGTAGTAGTTGTACGTGCCCGGTTTTGTGAACGTAAATGAGAAACGGTCGTCCGTATCGAGGGCCTTCGATTTGAACATCTTGTTGTCATCGCTGGTGACGACATGGGGAACATCGTCATTGTTGGTCCATGTGACCGTGGATCCGGCAGGAATGGTGATGTTTGCCGGACCAAAGCTGAAGTTATCGATCTTGACAGTGGCGCCGCTTGCGGGTGTTTCACCGGGACTCGCAGCCAGGTTAGGCCTTGTTCCTGCGGTTAGAGCAAATGCCATCGCTAAGATAGCCGCCGATCCAAACATCCATTTGATACGTTTCATGTTTTTTCTCCTTTGAAATTTTTCTTGAAAGCTGGGAATTCCACTGGATCACGCCAGTGGAGAATCCACGATCGCGAGCGAGTGCGAACCTTGCACGTAATTCACATGCGAGATGCCCAGCACGCTACGCAATTGGTCCGCGGGCACTTTCATGGGCCCCGGGGATGGCGCCGTGCCCGGCGCGGGTTGAGGGAACGCAGTCGACAGCGCCGTGTGGAACGTGACGTTGCCTTCCACCTTCTGCATGATCTGGTGGATATGTCCGTTCAGGACGGAGACCGAACCGAAGCGCTTCAAGTATCCCAGGGCCTG
>JBGQJJ010000065.1:0-10287 GCA_041498955.1 Terriglobia bacterium | reverse complement strand
CTTGCGCACGAGTTCCACGGTGGCCGCGGCGGTGCCGCCGGTGGCGAGCAGGTCATCGCTGATGAGCACGCTCTGGCCCGGCTTGATCGCGTCCTCGTGGATTTCGAGCGTGTCCGCGCCGTATTCCAGCTGATAGGTGACAGAGACGGCTTTCGCCGGCAGCTTCTTGGGTTTCCGGACGGGAACGAATCCCGCATCCAGCCGGTACGCCAGCGCCGGCGCCAAAATAAATCCTCGCGCCTCGACGCCGACGACGGCGTCCACTTTTTGGCCCGCATAGTGGCCGCATAGTTCATCGACGAGGCTGTGGAATGCGGTGGGATTCTTTAGCAACGTCGTGAGATCGTAGAAAAGGATTCCCGGCTTCGGATAATCGGGAACCTCTCGAATGAATTCCTTCAAATGGTTCATTCCGCTTACTCCGCCTTTCCGAATGAATCGCTATTCCCAAATAGATCGCGTTCGCCGCAGACGTATTTCAGCTTGATTTCAATCGTCGTGCTCGATGGAGAATGCGTTCGCATATTCCCGCAGAATATCCGCGTCGTGTTCGTCCACCCGGTCCACGGCAGCCATGCGCGGGCCGTGCCGCAATGCATTTTTCACGGCATCCAACTGCTCCGCTGTGCCGATGGCGTAGACTTCCACGCGCCCGTCGAACAGATTTCGCACATACCCGCCGACGCCCAGGCTTGCTGCTGTTCGCTCGGCGAAAAAGCGGAATCCCACTCCCTGCACCCTGCCCGACACGTAAAATCGCTTGGCCTGCGTTTCCACGGCAACACTTCACGCCCAGACTTGTTTTTGCAGCCGCGCGATTGTAGCAAAGGTACAGCGCCCGCGGGATGGAAACTGCGCGCCCGGTAGGACAGGCTTCAGCCTGTCGGGGTTGGTAGGAGCACAACAGCCCTTGCTTTGACTAAAACCGACAGGCTGAAGCCTGTCCTACTGGGGCGCGCCGCGATACACTGTTGCCAGGCCCGGAAAGTAGCGCTCTGGATTTTTCACGAATTCGTGCTGCAAAATACCGGCGGATTGCATCCAACAGATGGAAGCAAATTCCATGATTCAAAGAGCAAACCTTCTGATCGCGTGTTGCGCCCTCTCCCTGGCGCTTGCCGCAGCGCCTGTTGCGCTGCGCGCGCAGGGTGCCGGGCCCATGCAGCCGCCTGAATCCTCCAAGTTCCCCGCGCCGCCACCGCCCAGCAAGCCCGAGCCACCGACGCTGCCGCCCGACGAAATCATCCGCCGATTCGCGGCAAGAGAAGACGAAATGGTGCGCGCCATCAGGGACTACACCTTTCAGAAAGACGTGCGCATACAGGAGATTGGCCCCGATAGCAAGGCCACCGGCCAGCTCGAAATTGTCACGCAGCTGCGGATTACTCCTGACGGCAAGCTGTCTGAGAAGCAGGTTAGCCGCCAGCCGTCTACGCTTCACTATCTGAACCTGCAGAGAGGGGATTCCGATCTTCTGGCTCCGACGCCGCTGTTTCCGCTCACGACTGCAATGCTCCCGAAATACGAAATCACGTACGGCGGGAAGCAGTCGCTCGACGAGCTGAGTACCTATTTTTTCACCATAAAACCGCGCGCCGTGGACCGTGCCCACGCCTATTTTTCCGGCGTCGTCTGGGTGGATGTGCAGGATCTGGTCATCGTGAAGACGATGGGCAAATGGGTCACCGAGACCGGCGACGTCACCGCTTCCGCCCTCCCGTTCACGGTTTTCGAGACGTACCGCCAGCAGGTTGGCAAGAATCTGTGGTTCCCTGCATATTCTCGCTCGGATGAAACCATCCCGTCCGGCGATGGCACCGTGCCGCTCCGCGTCATCGTCAAGTGGACCGATTTCACTCCGCAGGCGAGCGCACCCGCGGCCGATTCACCAGCGATGGCGAAGCCTTCCGACAGCAAAGGAACGCCTTAATTCCAACGGCGCGGACCTCCCGCCAATCAATTTTCAGACTTGTGCCGGAGCGAGGGCCGTTCGGGTTCCTCCGGCGTTTTTTCCTGCGGAGTTTTATCCTGCGGCTTTTCGCCGGGCGGCGCGGCGGGAGCTTTCGGCGGCTGCAGGATCCACTGGAACCCTGCATCATAATCAACCTTCGCCATGGTGAGTTTTGTCTCCGCCGGAGTGATCGCCGGGAGGGCCGCTTTCAGGAAATTGACCAGGCTTGCGGCGTCGGATTTCTGGCTCTGCCCCTCCACCGCGAGCGTCACGGACTTCCCCTGAATCTCGTTCGCCGCGCGAATTTTCGCCAGGCGCGAATCATTCTGCTGGAGCAAGTCGAGAAGTTCGGGCTCGCCGTTTGCGCGGTTCTCCGGCGGGTAGCGGACCTCCATGAACGTTTTTGGCTTGCCCTTCTCCGGTGGGTAAAGCTGGTTGTAGCTCGGGCGCAGGACGCGCGTCCGCCAAATATCGTTCCCCAGGGCGTCCTGCCGGATGTGGTAGTCGATCGCCCACGCTTCGGCGCCGTAGTCCCGCACGTAGCCGGCGAGGACGATGCGGATCAGGGGCTCGTCCTCGCCCAGATTAATTTTGTGGTGCAGCAGGCCGGCCAGCACGCGAAGGCGTTCGAGCACGGCAATGCCGATGGACTCGATGTCGCTGGCTTGAAAGCCGTTGCCTGCCTGGTTGCCGGTATTCAGAGCCGCGGCGATCAGGCCGCGGAATTCGTTATCGAGCCGTATGGGCTTGTCCTTGGAATCCGGCTGCACCCACTCGACTGCGCCAAGCATCACGCCCATGCGAACCGCGGAAAGTGTTGTAATCTCCGGAGGCTGCGAACCCGCCTCGCCGTGCGCGTCCATCGCCGCCAACAGGATTGCATCCTTCGCCGCGCAAATTACGACCCGCCCCTCGGCCAGATTCACAGCAACTTCCTGATCTCCAGTCTCCTGCGCGAATGCAGGCGGGGAGAGAATCCACAGATGAACACAGATGAACACAGATAAAAACAAAACAAATGAAGGGAGGGAAAATCTGTGAATGCGATGTCGTGTGGCCATTGTTCAAATTCCGCAAACAAAAATCTTCTGCCTTTTTCTTTATCAGTGTTTATCTGTGTTCATCTGTGGTTCCAAAGACTTTTCTTTCCGCGCGATGGCCTGCAGCGCCGCGAAGGCCACGACGTTCGCGACATCCTCCGCCGAGCAGCCGCGCGAAAGATCGTTCGCCGGCCGGTCCAGCCCCTGCAGGATCGGGCCAAGCGCTTGCGCGCCTCCCAGCCTCTCGACAAGTTTATACGCGATGTTGCCGGAATCGAGGTCCGGAAAGATCAGCACATTCGCATGTCCGGCGACGAGCGAGCCTGGGGCCTTTGAATTGGCCACGCGCGGCACGAGCGCCGCATCGGCCTGCAGTTCGCCGTCCGCCGCGAGTTCCGGCGCGCGCGCCTTCAAAATGCGCAGCGCCTCCCTGACTTTTTCGACGCGCGCGTGGCTGGCCGAATCTTTGGTGGAGAAGGAGAGCAACGCGACGCGCGGCTCCGAGTCGAGTATCGCGCGCGCGTTTTCCGCGGTGGCGCGTGCGATTTCGGCAAGTTCCTCCGAGCTCGGGTCCGGCACGACCGCGCAATCAGCGAAGAGCAGCGCGCCAGAAGTTCCCAGATCCAATCCCGGGCGCTCCGGAATCACCATGACGAAGAAACTGGAAACCAGCTTCGCCTCCGGGGCAAGGCCGATCGCGTGTAGAGCCGCGCGCACGGTTTCGCCAGTCGTGTTCGCCGCGCCTCCCACCGTCCCGTCCGCATCTCCGGCGGCCACGCTCAACGCCGCGAAATACAGCGGCTGCCGCGCGATGTCTCTGGCTTCGTCCAGCGTGATGCCGCGCGCGCGGCGCCGTTCGTAATAGACCTGGGAGTATGCCTCCGCGCGCGGGCTCGCCGCGGGATCCTCGATCGCCGCGTCCCTCAGCTCCACGTGCAAATCCGCGGCGACCGAGCCGATGATTTGTTTCCGGCCCAGCAGAGTGATTTTCGCGAAGCCCTCCCTGCAGATGGCCGCAGCAGCTGAAATTACGCGCGGGTCTTCGCCTTCCGGCAGCACGATGCGCTGAAGGGGCGCACGCGCTCGAGCCTTGATTTTCTCAACCAGTGTCATTCCACGCCCAAGTTATCACAGGTTTGCGCGTCTCGCCGAATTCTGTAGAATGGACGTTCACTTGAATCTATTGACGGCAAGGCTGTGAGGCCGCTGGTACGATTGCCCGGCGGCGCCTGCGGGCGAGGAAGGCGGAGACCATTCGACATAAAGGCAAAAAGCTCAAGGACATTCTGGACGCGCACGAAAAATTCCATAAAGGGCATCCGGGCGGGGAACGCGCCGATCTTTCCGGCGCCGATCTTTCCGGCGCGGATTTGAAGAAACGCGATTTGACCGGCGCCAACCTCGCGGGCAGCAACCTGCGGAAAGCCGACCTGCGCGGAGCGAAACTCAGCCACGCGGATTTGAGCCGGGCGGACCTGCGCCGGGCGGATTTGCGAAATTGCGATTTCACGGAAACCAGGCTCGAAGGCGCGGATTTGAGCGAAGCCGATTTGAGCGGCACGGAACTGTTTCGCGGAGACTTGCGCTCCGCGAAATTGCACAAAACAATTTTGCGCGGGACGGTTTTGCGGCAGGCAAATCTTCGCGGCGCTGATTTTTCCGGCTCGGACCTGGCGCTCGCCAGCTTCCGCGAAATCGATCTGACCGACGTCAAGCTGGACGGCGCCGACCTGAAGGACGCCGTGGTAAGGGACAATCGAAAAAGCTGAGCGGGAAGCCCTGAAGTAGCACAGCCACTCCTGGCTGTGCGGTTTTATGAGCCTCATCGGGTACTTGATCCGGTGGCGATTGCAAAAACCACACAGCCAGGAGTGGCTGTGCTACCAAAACACTTCTATTTCCCTGTGGCGGAAGCGGAGGATTCGGCGCGCGTCAGCCCGCGGCGGCGCACGTCAATGCCCAGCCGCTTAATTTTCTGATTCAGCGTGGAAAGCGGTATCTGAAAATTTTCCGCTGCTTCGGTCTGATTCCATTCCGTGCGTTCGAGCATGTCGCAGATCACGCGCCGCTCGATCTCATCCATGATCTGAAACAAGGAAGCTCTCGAGCTGTCGGCGCCGGCGCGCGAGCCGTGTTCACCCGGCAGCGGCGGCATGAATTCGGAGAGTCGCAGACGGACGCCGCCCAGGAGTTCCCTCGTCCGCACGCTTTCGGGCAGGACATCGACGTCCAGCAGTCCCTGTGAAGAGAGCACCACCGCCCGCTCGACGACGTTTTCGAGCTCCCGCACATTCCCCGGCCAATCGTAATCCACCAGCAGCCGGAGCGCTGCCGGAGTAAAGCGCCCTAAGGGCCGGTTATTCTCCGTGGAAAAAATGCGAAGGAAATGTTCGAGCAGGAGGGGAACGTCTTCCTTCCTCTCGCGAAGAGGCGGCAGGGGAACGGCAATCACGTTCAAGCGATGATAGAGGTCTTCGCGGAAACGGCCCTCGCGAACGAGATTGAGCAGTTGCACGTTGCAGGCGGCGATGATGCGCACGTCGACCTTGATCGTTTCCGTGCCGCCGAGTCGCATGAATTCGCGTTCCTGAATGACCCGCAGGAGCTTGGCTTGCGTCTCGGGTCCGATCGTGGAAATTTCATCGAAAAAAATCGTCCCTTGATCGGCGACTTCAAAGAGCCCCTTCTTCGACGCCACGGCGCTCGTAAACGCGCCCTTCACGTGGCCGAACAGCTGTGATTCGAGCAGGTCCACGGGAATGGAACCCGTGTTGATCGGGACAAAGGGCTTATCCACGCGCGGGGATGCGGAATGAATTGCCTTGGCGATCAGTTCCTTGCCCGTTCCACTCTCCCCATGAATCAGCACCGTCGAGCGGGAGGGCGCCACCTGGCCAACCAGATCGAGCAGGGCGAGCATTTTTTCGCTTTTCCCGATGATGTTCGGAAAGTTGTACCGCTGCTTCAGGGCGCGCTTGAGCTGGACGTTCTCCTCGCGCAGGCGGCGGCCCTCGACGGCCTGCGCCACCTGGACGAGCAATTCGTCGTTGGACCACGGCTTGGTGATGTAATCCTGCGCGCCGCTTTTGAATGCGGCCCGCGCCATATCGATGGAGCCATAAGCGGTGATCAAGACGACGGAAAGGTTCGGGTCGCGGCGGCGGATTTCGCGCAGCAGGTCGAGTCCGTTGCGGTCGGGAAGGCTGACATCGAGCAGGACGAGATCGAAAGGTTTTTCCTCGAGCATCGTGAGGCCAGCTTCGCCCGATTCGGCGCTCGAAGTCGAGTAGCCTTCGGTATTAAGCAGAAGTTCCAGGCCCTCTCGAATTTCGGATTCGTCGTCGACAACCAGGATGGCGCCCTTAGACATGAACCGCTTTCCGCGCCACCGGGAATTCCAGCCGGAACGACGTGCCCTTGCCTGGCGTGGAGCGCACGTCCACTTTCCCGGCGTGCTCCTTGACGATGCCGTAGCTCACCGAAAGTCCCAGGCCGGTGCCGCGTCCCGAGGATTTCGTGGTGAAAAAAGGATCGAAGATCCGGTTCAGATTTTCTCGTGGAATTCCGGCGCCACTGTCGATGATTTCCACTTCCACCGATCCGTTGTGCGCCGCCGTGCGGATCTCGACGACCCCGCCGGAGGGCATGGCATCGCGAGCGTTCAGGAAGAGATTCAGGAAAACCTGCTGCAGTTTGTTGGTCGAGCCCAGCACCGCGGGCAATTCCTGCTGCAGGTTCCTCGTCACCTGCACCTGCGCCGTTCGGAACGGATGCGCGACGAGGGTCAGCACTTCTTCCACCACGGCATTCAAATTCACTTCGGTGAATTCCGACGCGCCTGTCCGCGAGAAATTCAGCAGGTTGTTCACAATCTCGCTCGCGCGGAACGTCTGCTTGACCACTTTCTCGATCAACTGGTGGCGTGGGTCTCCGCTGGGAAGCTGCTTGGCCAGCATTTGAATGTAATTCGAGATCACGGCGAGCGGCGTATTGACTTCGTGGGCGACGCCCGCGGCAAGCAAGCCGAGAGAGGTGAGCTTCTCGTTCTGAAACACCTGCTCCTCGAGTCGCATCCTTTGCGTGACGTCATCGAAGAGAATGAGGCGGCCGATCCGGTCTCCCGATTTGCCGACCAGGGGAGCAATGGAAACGTTGACCACCAGGTTCCGCCCGTCCCGGTTCTGCATATGGAATTTGTAGAGGCTGGAGACGCGCTCATCGCCGGAACGCGCCGTAATTTCCGCCATGAGATCGGAAGGAAGCACGTCCTCGAGCTTGCGGCCGACGGCTTGCTCGCGCGGCACGCCGATCAGCCCCTCGAGTTGCGTGTTCCAGGATTCCACCGCCCCGCCGAAGTCCACCGCCAGGACGCCGACATTCAGCGATTCGACGATATTTTCCGAGAAATCCTTGAGCCGCTCGATTTGCGCCGCTTTTTGTTCGAGCGAGCTGTAAAGCTGGGCGTTGTCTAGCGCGATGGCCAGATACCCGGCAATGGTATGCAACAACTCGACGTCTTCGCTCGACAAGAAGTCGCCATCCACCGTTTTTCCCAGGCCCAGTACAGCAATGGCGTGATCGCGAATCTGGCAGGGAATAAAGTAATTCAAATCCAGCTGCTCAAGCGTCTGACGCACAGACGGAGTTGTTTCCCGCGCATTGCGAGCCGATTCGTAAAAGAGAATGCCCTGCGCAAACGGTTTGCTATCGCCGTCCAGAAAACTCAGATCCAGCGCGCCCGCGTACCGCACGCCGACCGACCGGGCGATTCGATACGTACCGGGATGGCTCTCGTCCTCGATGAAAATCGCCAGGCGGTCCACGAGCAACGCCTGCGAGATTCGATCCATCACCGACGCAAGCATCGGGTCGAGGCGCACTTCCGAAGTGAGCGTGCGGCCAAACTCAATCAGCGTGCGGCGATAGTCCAGGCGGTCCCGGTAAAAAAAGCGGTCCAAGCGCGCTTGAATCCAGTCCCGGAAGGGTTGGAACAAAAATGCCGCCACGACAATCGCGATGACCCCACCCATCATCCCGGAAGGCCACGCGGTGTGGAACAGCGCTCCGATCGCGGCCACAATCGCAATGTAGACGGCCACCACGCCGCCGCTCGCGGCCGTATAGGCGAGACCTCGCTTGAAGATGATGTCCACGTCCATCAGCCGGTAGCGGATGATGGCGTAGCCGAAACTCAGCGGGATCAGTACCAGGGAAATCGTGGACAAGTTCATCCACGGCCGCGGCACAACTCCCAGGAAAAAGGGCAGGATGTAAAGCAGCAGAAATGGAACTATGCCCGCCAGCGCTCCCCCGGTCACCCACTTCAACTGTTGCCGCAGGATTCCGGACGAGGCGCGGCGATAGCTGAGCACAAAAACGAGCGCAGCGAGCAGGAAGTAAATCCCCAGACAAGCCAGGTCGAGCCGGTCGAGAGTATTTCGCGCATCAATCGACGGCATGAAACCCAATTCGCGCAGTCCGACCAGAATTCGCACCAGCAACAGAATTCCGGGAACGCCGTAAATGGCGCCCAGGATCGCTCCGTGTCCTTTCGAGACAGGGCGGCGCTCCGGGAATACCAGCGCAAAATGCAACAGCAACGCCGGTTGCAAAAGCCTGGCCACGATCGCACACCAATAGATTTCCCAGTCGAAAGGGGTCAGCTTCCCGGTGTACTGGAAGGAGTACAGGACGAAGGACACCAGGCAAAAAATGTAGAAATGCACGGCGCGCGTCGCGTTCCATCGGCGGGCAAAAATGAACAGCCCGATGAAGAGATACAGGATGCCCACAACGCTCAGATAATTTTCGATCGAGGCGGGCCGCGCCGCCGGCTGGATTACGAGTTGAGCTTCAAACTGCTTGCCGCTCCGCTCGATGCGGTAATGGGCCAGCGACCACAGCCCGATTCGCCACAGGCGCTTCGTGACATCGATCGCGCTATGGATCGGCGCTTCGTTAATTGCGAGAACCCGGTCGCCGGTCCGCAGGCCGGCGCTTGCGGCGGGTGAGTTTGGCGAGATATGCCAGGCAACGGCTCCGGACTGCCTATCAATCCACGACACACCATCATCGGGCGCCGTGAACATGGACCGTTGCTGGAAATTGATGATGCCAAAGACAATGGCTGCAAGAGTCGCCAGAGCTAGAACGGCTGCGCCCAACCGGACCCGAAGATTGTCGTTGATTGGAGCGCTCACTGATTTTCCTTACAAAACTCCGCCAAAAAGCATTCCGTGCAACCCTGCTTCCAAATTATATAAGTTATCTCAAATCAATAACCACATGAAAATAAATCGAATAGTTGCAGATCGAACGAGGGAAGAGGGGACGGTACTTCCCGCCCTCCATTTTATGGAAGGCGCTTTTCTGTTTTTAATAGGTCCTGCTCAACTAAAACTGGAAGCTCACCCCACCCCGGAACGATCGCAAAACCGGAACGAGCGTCATACGAGACTCCTGCCCGTTCACTGTCACGTACCCTTCCGCTAAAAGATTGCTGAAATCGGCCAGTGCTTCCCACCGCCGATTGAAGCCGGGCAGCGGCTGGCGAATGGAAAGATGCAAGTAGGGATCCATCTGGTAGGCCGCCTCGCCGAATCGGTCCATGCGTGACAATGCAGTGCCGGAAACCCATTTGTAGCTTGCTGAAAACTGCGTATCCGATTGCCGAATTTTACCCGAAATGCGGGCTGCTACACTGTGATGAGTGCTGGTCATAAAACTATCGCGCAGGTCGGACGACGTCGTTTTCAACTCGCTTCCGGGGGATAGAGCGCCTGCCCAGGCATAGATCGCGGCCACTTCCAGATCGTCCGAGAGCTTCTGACGGTACGCCGCCCGTGTGCCCCAGGAACTGGAATTGCCGCCATCGTAGAGGAACGCGGGGGAGAATGCGTCCTGGACGAATTCAGGACTCGCCGAAGCGCCGGTCCCGAAAACGGCCTGATCTCGTGTCGAGTCATGGAACGCGGCAACCTCAAATGTGGATTGGCTGCCCATTTTTCGCTTGGCCGAAAGTTCCTGATGCCAGCCGCCCTCCATTACCGGGTTGCCATTGTGGAACAGGACGGGCGGAAGACTATCGAGCTCTTCAATTGCGGATTCAAGCGCGCCAGTCCGGCCCCACTGTTCGGAGGGAGGGTTCGCTGCAACGACTATCGTAGCCATCCAGCCTGGCGCAATGCTGGCGTTCAATTGCGCATGAGGGCGCAACGAAGAAACAGAGGAAATGATTCCCGCGCGAAGATATTCAGCGCCCGCCCGCAGTAGGAATCGGTCGCCGAGCAAGAGTTG